>NZ_JBKKKY020000046.1:0-24336 GCF_046613545.2 Aphanothece microscopica RSMan92
ATCGTCGAATACGGCGGCAACGCCGGTGTCCTCAGTGTGGGCGAACGGGGTGGCCGCAACACCGATCTGCTCCCTTCCGGCTGGAGTGTGGCGGCGATCGATGTGGACCGGGGCCGGCTGACCTTGCGTCAGGGCAAGCAGACCGTCACGGCCGAGCTCTGAGCGCCTGGCCGCAGGCCTCCACCAGCCCCTCGAGGTCGTGGGGGCTCGCTTCGGCATCCACCCGGCCCAGGGCGCTGATGCAGCGCCTGCTGGTCTGGGGACCGATCGAGATCACCGCCACCCTTCCCAGGCGCTCGCGCCAACCCTCCCCGAAGGCCCCCTCCAGCAGCAGGGCGGTGTGACTCACCGTCTTGGCGCTGCTGAATGTGATCGCGTCCAGCCGGTCCTGCTCCAGGGCCGCCAGGGCCGCCGTCGGCAGCCCCTCCGGACAGCGGGTCTCGTAGGCGGCCACCTCGACCACCCGGGCTCCCGCCTCGGCGAAGGCTTCCGCCAGAACGGTCCGGCCGCCGCTCTGCACCCGCGGCAGCAGCAGCCTCAGCCCCCAGCCGGAGACGGGAAAGTGCTCCAGCAGGCTGTCGGCCACGTAATCCGGTGGGATGAAGTCCGCCGGGGCGCCAAGGTCCTCGAGCTGTGCCGCGGTCTTGCGACCCACGGCGGCGATCCGCAGACCCCGTGGTCGCCGGGCCAGGGAGCGGCCCTGCCGCTGCAACCGCCGCTCCACGGCCTCCACGCCGTTGCCGCTCGAGAACACGAGCCAGTGGAAGTCGTCCAGTTCGGCCAGGGCATCATCCAGCGGGCCCCAGGCATCCGGTGGGGTGACCACCAGGGCCGGCAGATCGACCACCTGGGCACCGGCCTGCTCGAACAGCCGGCGCGCTTCCCCCAGCTGGGTCTCGGCCCGGGTCACGCCGACGGTGCGGCCGGCCAGGGGCCGCTCGGGGGGGTGGGGATGGGTCATGGGTCAGTCCTCCAGCTTCACCAGTGACGCGGCCCGTCGGCGCAGATCCTCGGCCTCGGCGGTGCGGCCCTGCTGCTGCAGGAGCCCGATGGCCTGGCGAAAGCCAGCCCGTGCGCCGACGATGTCCCCGCTCATCAGCAGGGCCACCGCCAGGTTCTGATGGGCTTCGGCATGGCCAGGATCGAGGCCGAGGGCCTGGCGGTAGGCGGTGATGGCCCCGGGCAGCTGGCCCTGCCGCCGTTCGATCAGCCCCAGGTTGTACCAGGCCAGCCCCACCTCCGGTGCCGCCTGGATGGCCCCACGGCAGAGGGCGGCCGCCTCGACCAGCTGGCCGCTGTCACACAGGAGCGCGGCCAGGTTCAGCCGGGCTCCGAGGCTGACGCGCGCGGGCAGGCCCAGATCCAGGGCCTGGCGGTAGAGGCCTGCGGCCTGCTGGGGGTGCCGGGGCGCCAGGGCCAGGCCCAGGTGCAGCAGCAGTTCGTAGCGTTCCGGCACGGCCGTGGCGGGACAGTGTTGCAGTCCGCGCTGCAGCAGGGCGATCCCACGGTCGCGGTGGCCTTCGCTCACCTCCAGGCTGCCGAGCTTGGCGCAGGCATAGGGGTCATGGGGATCCCTGGCCAGTTCCTGCTCCATCGCCCGACGCAGCCGGTGCGCCTTGTCTCCTGTGGCCAGCAGCTCGGGCGTGTAGCCGTCATGCACCAGGGCGGGCTCGGCGCAGTCGACGATGCGCCAGCCGGGTTCCTGCTGGATCAGGGCCAGCACGCTGTCATCGATCTGGCTGTGGTACGCCCGGCTCCAGTGGAGTGCCGGATGCCGGCGGAACAGGCGGCTCACGCTGGAATAGGGCGACTGGCGGGCTCCCCGCTCGAAGCGCAGCAGATTGACCAGCAGCACATCCGGCTGCCGCATCCACTCCCGCAGTGGTGCGTGGGCGGATTCGAGCAGCTGTTCATCGGCATCCAGCACCAGCACCCAGTCCCCGCCCACGCGGCGCAGGGCTTCATTGCGGGCGGGGGCGAAGTCACCGGGCCAGGGCATGCTGTGCACGACGGCACCGCAGCGCTTCGCGATCGCCACCGTGTCGTCGGTGGATCCGGTGTCCAGCAGCACCATCTCGTCCACGAAGCCGGCCACCGAAGTCAGGCAGCGCTCGAGCCGAAGCGCCTCGTTGCGCACGATCATCGAGAGGCTCAGCATCGGCGGCGGCTTCACCAGGTCTGCATGCAGGGCAGGGGCCTCAGTCGGTGAAGCCCTCCTGGCCGCCAGTGTGCCCCAGGCCCAGGGCCTCCAGGACGGCCCGCTGGGCCCGGGGCATCTGGCCGGGGCTGTAGGCCGCGGGGATCGGGGCGGGCACCAGGGGCCGCAGCTTCTCCCACACGTATGGGCTGCCGTAGACCGCCAGGGCGGCCAGCCGTCCGGCGCCGACCAGCTGGGCGATGGCCGCCGGCCAGGGCTCATCGCCTCCCGCGGTGCCCCGGAAGGGGTTGCCCCGCACGAACAGCTGCACCAGCACGGGGCCGCTGCCGAGCCGCCCCAGCTCCAGAGGGGCGGCCGGATCGTCGCCCCAGAGCCGGGGCCCCAGCCCATCCACCAGGCACGGCGCCAGTCCGGCCGCCGTGGGTGTGGCCAGGGCAGGCGCGCCGAGGGGCAGGAACGGTGCCTGCAGGGCCGTGTCCAGCCGCACCAGGTTGATGCCCTGACCATGGCTGGCCGGTTCCCAGCGTCGAGGCCGGGCACCGGTGCTGGTTTCCAGGGTCCGCCGGACCAGGGTCTCCTCCAGGGCCCCATCGGCCTGCGGGGCCAGGCGAGGATCGCCGCCGGCCGGTCGCACCCGGTCCAGGGCCGCCCGGCGACGTTCCGCACTGGCCTCCAGCTGCGCCCGCTCCAGCCTGCCGCTGAGCACGGCGGCTTCGATGCCCGCCAGGGCCTGGTGGGCATCGGCCGGCATCAGCACCAGGTCAGCCCCGGCGGCCAGGGCCAGCACGGCAGCCTCTCCGGCGCCGTGGTGGCGGCTGATGGCCTCCATCACCAGCGCATCGGTCACCACCAGGCCCTCGAAGCCCAGGTCCCTGCGCAGCAGATCGGTCAGCACCGCAGCTGAGAGGGTGGCGGGCCGGCTGCCATCGAGGGCGGGCAGCAGCAGGTGGGCGGTCATCACCGCCTCCACCCCCGCGGCCATGGCGCTGCGGAAGGGCGGCAGTTCAATGCGCTCCAATCTGGCCCGGCTGTGGGGCAGGGTCGGCAGTTCCAGGTGGGAATCGGAGCTGGTGTCGCCGTGGCCCGGGAAGTGTTTGGCACAGCCCAGGACACCCTCGGCCTGCAGCCCGCGGCAGAAGGCCGCCGCGAGGGCGGCCACGGTGTCCGGGTTCTCCCCCCAGGCCCGCACGTTGATCACCGGGTTGGCGGGGTTGTTGTTCACATCGCAGACCGGCGCCAGCACCCAGTTCAGACCGAGGCGCCGGGCATCCTGGCCGGTGCAGCGGCCGTAGCGCTCCGCCAGTGTCAGGGCCTCTGCCGGAGCCCGGGCGTGCAGCCGCCCCAGGCCGAGCGGCGGCACCAGCCAGCTGGCCCCCTCAAAGCGTTGCCCCACCCCTTCCTCGACATCGGCGCACAGCAGCAGGGGCTGGCCGGCCCACTCCCGCAGCTGGTCGCAGCGCAGGGCCACTTCGGCGGCGCCGGCGCCCAGCAGAATCACCCCGCCAACCCCCAGCTCCAGCAGCTCCCGCAGCTCGGCATTGGCCAGTTCCCAGCGGGGATAACGCCGCTGGTGGTCGGCCAGATGGCCGCTGGCACGCACGACCAGCAGTTCGGCCACCAGACGCCGCAGGCCCGGATCGGGGGGATGGTCCGTTGCCATGGGGCTCATCGCGTCATGCCGGCTGCATCCCCCGCCCATCCATGCCCTGCTCAGGCCGGCCCGTTGTTGTCCTGGGCAGCGGTGCCTGGGTCGGCGGTTTCCCCATCCCCCCGCACGCTGCGCTCCTCCTCCAGCCGGTTCAGCAGGCTGAGCACGGAGGTTCCCCGCTCGATCCCCCGGTCCAGCACGAAGCGCACGTCGGGTGTCCGGCGCATCTTGAGGCGGCGTCCCAGCTCTCCCTTCACGAACGGGGTGGCGGATTGCAGTCCCGCCATCGCCAGTTCCCGGTCGGCGTCGCTGCCGAACACGCTCACGAAGATCTTGCAGTGCTGAAGGTCGCCAGCCACATCCACAGTGGTGACACTCACCATGCCCTGGCCGACCCGTTCGTCCTTGATGCCGGTGAGCAGCAGCTCACTCACTTCCCGGCGGATCAGGGAGGCCACCCGTTCCACCCGTCGCCCCTGCGCCATGGCTAAGCCATCGGTACAGGGTTCACCATCGCACGCAGAATCAGCCCCAGGCTCAGCAGCCCGCTGATGGCGGCGCCGATCAGGGCCACGGCCGTCACCGGATTGCGCCCCCGGGCGGCAAGGGGCTCCAGCACCGAGTTGGCCACCCCCAGCCCGAAGGCGATCAGATAGCGCGGGTAGCGCGTCACGTTGAGCAGGAAGTCCTTCATGGCCTCCGGGAACCCCTCTTCTGATGCCTGCTGGCTACTCTGCCGCCTTGGCTCCGGGCTTGACGCATGCAGCTCCACCAGTTCCGGCATTCCGCCTTCTGTGAGAAGGTCCGGCTGGTGCTGGCCGCCAAGGGGCTCGACTACAGCGTGGTCGAGGTGACCCCGGGGGTGGGCCAGCTCGAGCTGTTCCGCCTCTCGGGCCAGCGCCAGGTGCCGGTGCTGGTCGATGGCTCCGAGGTGATCGCCGATTCCAGCGCCATTGCGCTGCACCTCGAGGCGCAGCATCCGCTGCCGGCGCTGTTGCCCACGGAGCCGGAGCAGAGGGCCCTGGTGCTGCTGCTGGAGGATTGGGCCGATACGGCTCTGGCGGCCGGGGCACGCCTGGCCCTGCTGCAGGCGGCCGTGAGCGATCCGGTGCTGCGTTCCGGGCTGCTGCCCGCGGCCACCCCCGGGCCCCTGAGGCAGCTGGTCTCAGGGTTGCCGGGTGGCTGGCTGGCGGGCTTCGGCGAGACGGTCACCGCTCTGCTCGGGCCCCAGGAGCGCCGCCAACTCCAGAGCAACCTCGAGCAGCTCGCCGTGCTGATCGCCGATCGCCCTTACCTGGTGGGAGCAGGGCTGAGCCTGGCCGACCTGGCGGTGGCGGCCCAGCTTTCCCTGCTGCACTTCCCGGCCAGTGCCGGCGCGCCGCTGGCCGGCCACGGTGTCTGTGGGATCGCCGACCATCCCCTGCTGGAACCCCTGTTCAGCTGGCGGGATCGGATCCTCGTGGAGGTGGGTCGGAGCTGATCGGCTGCAGTCGGAACCGACGGTGCTCGCTGCGGATCGGGGCGGCCACCAGACCCTCGGCCGGGGAGGGATAGCTCGCCTGCCACTGCTCCACGGCGATGGCGCCATCGGCGGCGAGCGCGAAGCGGCTCAGGGTTTCCACCCGGCTCACCCGCGGATTCCCAGGGCCGTGCAGCACCTGCAGCACCAGCTCGTCGGCCAGGAACGTGCCGGCCCCGAGCTGTTCCTGCCGCCTGCCGATCACCCGTGACTCCAGCTGCAGGGGAGCCCCTCCAGGACCGCGCAACCGGGCGATCTGCCGGTTGGGATTGGAGGGATCGTCCTCCACGCCCAGCAGGTCCTCCCCCAGCTGGGCCCGCCCCATGGCCCGCGCATTGAAGGCCCGATCTCCGACCACGGAACCACCCGGGAGCCTCAGGAACCGAACGCGGAATCCGGGACCCTCGGCCCGGTGGCCATCCTCCTGGACCGCCCAGGTCCCTTCCAGCCAGGTCGGGTAGACCAGATCGCCCGATCCCGGCCGGGGCAGCGGGGCGGGCAGCCGCCAGGCGGGCCACTGGCCCAGCCGCTCGCCCAGCTGCCCCGAACCCGTCGGCAGCACCGCGAGCCACAGCGCCAGGATGACTCCCACCAGCGCGTTGCCCATGTCCGATCCCCTGATGCGGGAACTCGATCATTACGTGGTGCTGGAGCCGGCCGGGGGCGAGCAGATCCTCACGGCGGCCGAGACGCTCAGCTGGCTCGAGAGCCAGCTCGCCGGTCTGAGCAGCGTGCCGGCGGACCTCGCCGGTCTGGACGGCGCTCGCGCCCGGGCCGAACGCCTGCTGGAAACGGCCTGTGAACTGGAGATCGAGCCAGGCAGGGCCGTCCAGTGGTTCGCCGTGCGGCTGGATCCTCCCGGGGCCGGTGGTTAGTTGAGGGAGTGGGTCAGGGCTCCGTCCCCGTCGCGCAGCAGCACGGGATCCTCCGGGGCGCTGGGACGTTCCCGCAGGATCGACGGCAGGTCCCGCAGGATCATGGCGGCCACGGCTTCCGGCCCCTGCCCGCCGGCCTGGCTGATCCGCAGGTCGGCCTGGGCGTACAGCGGGCGTCGGGTCGCCATCAGGGCCGCCAGGCGCTCGGCCGGATCGGCGGCGGCCATCAGGGGGCGTGGCGTGGGGTCGTGGGACAGCCGGCTGAGCAGCAGGGGCTCGGGCGCATCCAGCCAGATCACCACCCCCTGGTGCATGTGTCCCCAGTTCTGCGGCCGGGTCACCGCCCCACCCCCGGTGGCCACCACGAGGGAGTGCCAGCCGCTGATCTGACCGAGCACGGAGGTCTCCAGCTCCCGGAAACCCTCCTCGCCATCGGCGGCGAAGATCCGGGGGATCGGGCGACCGGCCGCCGCCTCCAGCACCTGATCGGCATCGATGAAGCGATAGCCCAGGGCTTCGGCCAGGGGACGGCCGACCGCGCTCTTGCCGCTGCCCATCATCCCCACCAGGTACAGGTTGAGGCCCTGCAGGCGCCGGGCCAGCCCCTGGTGCTCGGTTGCGACCATGGCCTCTCCCTCGGCAAACAGGCTTCGTTTCTAGGATGGAGCCCCAGCGTTCGAGCCCCATGACGGCACGTGCCAGGCCGGCCCAGGGCGTCGCGCCACCCATCCAGGGGAATCTCTCCGGAACCGCCGTCTCCCGCGGTCACGGCCAGGGACGGCCCTGTCTGATCACCCGACGGGCCATATTCAGCGCCAGCCACCACTACTGGCTGCCGGAACTCTCCGAGGAGGAGAACCTCGCCCGCTTCGGTCTCTGCAGTCTGGCCCCGGGCCATGGCCACAACTACGAGCTCATCGTGGCGATGGCCGGTCCCCTCGATGCCGACGGGATGGTGCTCAACCTCTCGGAGGTGAAGCACGCCATCCGCTCCGAGGTGACCGCCCAGCTCGATTACCGCTTCCTCAACGCGGTGTGGCCGGAGTTCGATCTTTCCCGCCCGGAGGGCACCCTCCCCACCACCGAAGCCCTGGGCCGTGCCATCTGGAGCCGCCTGGCGCCGTTGTTGCCCCTGGCCGGTCTGCGGCTCTACGAGCAGGCCAATCTCTGGGTCGACCTGCTGCCCCCCTCCCCGGACTCCCCCGACGCCTCCCTTCCCATGGAAGCCTTCCTCTCGATCCGCACCCACTTCGCGGCGGCCCATCGCCTTGCCCGTCCGGAGCTGAGCCAGGCGGACAACGAAGCCATCTACGGCAAGTGTGCCCGTCCCCACGGCCATGGCCACAACTACCTGCTGGATGTGACCGTGCGGGGGCCGATCGATCCCCGTACCGGCATGGTCTGCGATCTGGCCGAGCTTCAGCGCCTGGTCGACGACCTGGTGGTGGAGCCCTTCGACCACACCTTCCTCAACAAGGACGTGGAACACTTCGCCACCTGTGTCCCCACCGCCGAGAACATCGCCCTGCACATCGCCGATCTGCTCACGGCTCCGATCGCGGCCACCGGTGCCCGTCTGCACAAGGTGCGGCTGCAGGAGAGCCCCAACAACGCCGCCGAGGTGTTTGCCGAGATCCCCCAGCTCGAGATGGTGCCGGCCGCCCTGGAGGCCCTGGTCGCCCGCTGATCCACGCTCCCGTGCCCCTCGCCGCCGCCGGGTTGCCCACGCTGCGCCTGGTGCTGGCGATCAGCCTGGATGGCCGGCTCGCACCCCCCAGCGGTGGTGCGGCCCAGCTGGGAGGCCCGGGAGACCGCCGCGCCCTGGAGCAGGCCCTGACCTGGGCCGACGCCTGCCTGATCGGCGCCCGGACCCTGCGTCTCCACGGCGGCACCTGCCTGATCCACGCCCCCGATCTGCTGGCCCGGCGTCGGCAGCTGGGCCTGTCCCCCCAGCCCGCGGCCGTGGTGGTGAGCCGCTCGGGCGACGTGCCTGCCGGCCTGCCCTTCTGGGATCAGCCGCTGCAGCGCTGGTTGCTGGCACCGTCCACCGTCACCGCCCCGCCGGGCTTTGACCGCCACCTGGCGCTGGGGCCCTGGCGAGAGGCTCTGGCGCACCTGGCTCGGGGGGGCCTGGAGCGGCTCGTCCTGCTCGGCGGCGCCGCCCTGGCCGGGGCGCTGCTGGCCGAGGACCTGGTGGATGAGCTGCAGCTCACCCTCTGCCCGCTTCTGCTGGGGGGGCCAGCGCACTGGCTGGAGCTGCCGGCCCTGGACCATCCCTCCCACTGGGAGCTGCTCGAAGGCCGCGATCTGGGGGGAGGGGAGTGGCTCCTCCACTACCGCCGGCGTGCGTCACGCCCGGACCCCGGTGGTTAGGTTGCCCCGGCCGGACTGCCCACGCCATGGCTGAGCTGCTCGCCCGCTGGCACCGGTCCATCGCAGAGCTGCCGGAGCAGGCCTGGGATGGTCTGCTGGCCGATGATCTGCCCTTCTACCGCTGGCGCTGGCTGCGGGAGCTCGAGCACAGCGGCAGCGTGGTCCCCCGGGAGGGATGGCAGAGCTGCCATCTGGCCCTCTGGCGCGGCGAGCAGCTGCTGGCGGTGGCCCCGCTCTACCTCAAGGGTCACAGCTACGGCGAGTTCGTGTTCGATCAGAGCTTTGCCCAGCTCGCCGGCCAGCTGGGCCTGCGCTACTACCCCAAGTTGGTGGGCATGAGCCCGGTGAGCCCGGTGCAGGGCTACCGCTTCCTGATCGCGCCGGGGGAGGATGCCGCCGCACTGACGGCCCTGATGCTGGAGTTGATCGATGCCTTCTGCCTGGAGCACGGCATCCTCAGCTGCAACTTTCTCTACGTGGATCCCGCCTGGAGACCCCTGGCCGAGGCGGCGGGCTGTGCCGTCTGGATCAACCAGCAGAGCCAGTGGAGCAATCCGGGCCACGCCGATTTCTCGGACTATCTGGCCAGCTTCAATGCCAACCAGCGCCGCAACATCCGGCGGGAACGCAAGGCTGTCCAGGAGGCGGGTGTCCAGGTGACGCCGCTGGTGGGCGAGGCGATCCCGGCCCCGCTGGTGGAGCGCATGCACGACTTCTACGCCCAACACTGCGCCCGCTGGGGGCCCTGGGGCAGCAAGTACCTCAGCGAGGCCTTCTTCGCGGCGCTGGCCGCCGACCCGGGGCTGCGTCGCCATCTGGTGCTGTTCAGCGCCCATCGGGGCGACCCTGGTGAGCCCCTGGCCATGTCCCTGTGCGTGCGTGGCGGGGACCATCTGTGGGGCCGCTACTGGGGCAGTGATGTGGACCTCGACTGCCTCCATTTCGAGGTCTGTTATTACGCCCCCATCGCCTGGGCCATCGAGACGGGCCTGGCCCACTTCGACCCCGGGGCAGGCGGCAGCCACAAGCGGCGCCGTGGATTCGTGGCCCAGCCGCGGGTGAGTCTCCACCGCTGGAGCGACCCACGCTTCGACACCATCCTTCGCAACTGGCTCCCCGGTGCCAATGCCGCCATGGCCCGCGAGATCGAGGCCATCAATGCCGAGCTGCCCTTCAACGCTGCCTACGATCCCCCCCATGTCCCACAGTCCATCGCCACCGCCGTGCCCCCAGCGCCCGGCTGAGGATCGTCCCCCGCTCTCGAAGCGGCGCCAGGAGCTCGACGACGGGCTCTCGGGCCGGGTGATCGCTCTGGATCCGGCCGGGTATTTCCTGATCAAGCTGGATCGGGACGCCGGCGAGCTGATCGCCGAGCATTACGGCAACGGCATCGACGCGCGGGGTCTGGCGACCGATCCCGACACCGGCGAGGTGCTCAGCTGCCGGGGCGGCGGTCCCCGCCAGCCCCTGGCGATCTACCGGGGGCGCACCGCCAAGGAACTGGGCATCGCCCTCACCGAAGGCGAAGACCCCCACCCCCTGAGCCGCCTCGACCACGCGCTCTACCTCGGCCGGGAACTGCAGAAGGCGCAGTGGTGCCTCGAGCAGGGTCTGGATTACATCCAGGACTGATCAGTCCGGACCAGGTGCACAGGCCGGGGTCTAGGCGGACACCAGCTCCGGCGCGGGCTTGCTCGACGGTTTCGGGGGCTCGGGGGGGAGCAGGGCCAGCTGGGCTTCGATCTCCCGCCGCACGATGGAGCGGTACTCCAGGAAGTGCTCGTTGTGAGCCAGGATCGAAATGAACCCCGTGAAGCGCTGGGGGTTGTGCCGTGCCATGCCGTAGAGCGCTTTCCAGAACCGCCAGCGGGTGTCGCGGCGGAAACCCTGGCGCCAGACGATGATGCCCAGGGCCCGGATGTCCACCCAGCTGGTTCCTTTCTGGCCGCTGCGCTTGTCCGGGATCAGGAACTCCCTGTACTTCTGGGGAGGCAGTTTCAGGAAGTAGTGGTAAACCCGGTCGATGTAGGCATTGGGCTCGTAAAGCCGGGAGAACGCCTCCACGTATTCGTTGGCGATGTCGCGGATCGGGCGCGTCGGCACGAAGTTGAGCAGGTTGGTCTGATTCACGCCCTTCGCTGCGGCGGAGTCCTGAATCAATCGCCCCTCCCGCTCCAGGCGATGCCACAGGGCCGTGTTGGGGAGGGCCTGCAGCATCCCCATCATCGCGTGGGGAATGCCGGTGCGGGTGACGAAATCGACGATCCGATCGCCCGCCCCCTGCTTCTCACCGTCAAACCCGATGATGAAGCCGGCCATCACCCGCAGACCGTAGGAGGTGATGCGGTCGACTGATTCATCGAGGGAACTGCGGGTGTTCTGGCGCTTGCCGGCGGTTTCGAGACTGGCTTCGTCCGGTGTTTCGATGCCGAGGAACACGCTCTCGAAGCGGCACTCCACCATCATCTGCATCAGGTCTTCATCGGCGGCCAGATCCACGGAGGCCTCCGTGGCGAAGCTGAACGGATACCCGTGCTCGATCTGCCACTGCTTGAGCGCCGGCAGCAGACGCTTGACGTTGCGCTTGTTGCCGATGAAGTTGTCGTCGACGAGGAACACCGACCGGCGCCAGCCCAGGTCATACAGACGCTGCAGCTCCGCGATCAGTTGGTCAGGTTCCTTGGTGCGGGGTTTGCGCCCGTACAGCACGATGATGTCGCAGAACTCGCACTGGAAGGGGCACCCCCGCGAGAACTGCACCGACATCTCGGAGTAGGCCTCCATCTCGAGCAGATCGAAGCGTGGAATCGGCGTACCGGTCACATCCGGCTTCTCGCCGCCGGCGTTGAACCGGCCGCTGCGTTCGCCCCGTTCGATCGCCTCGATGAACAGCGGCAGGGTGATTTCCCCCTCGTCGAGCACCTTGAAATCGGCCAGATCCAGTTCCGGGGCATCGGGCGTGGAGCTGGCGAAGGGGCCCCCGACCGCCACGGGCAGGCCCCGGGCCTTGGCCCTCGCGATCTGGGCGGCCATGTCGTCCTTCTGGACGATCATTCCCGAGATCACCACCAGCTCCGCCCAGGTCCACTCGTCTTCGGTGACCTCCCGGACGTTCCGGTCCACCAGCTTCATCGGCCACTGCTGGGGGAGCAGGGCGGCCACGGTGACCATTCCCAGGGGTGGGAGCAGCACCTTGCGGTTCACCAGTTCCAGGATTTTTTCGTAACTCCAGAACGTCTTGGGAAATTCCGGGTAGATCAGCAGAGTGCGCATGGAGGAATCCGAGGGGCAGACGAGAGGAGTGCCCACGAAGCGTCCGAGGCCCATGGGCCTCGGCAAGGCCCGCTCCAGACCCGATCGACCCCTGCACGGTGGCGGCGGCTCAGCTTCGTGGCAGCTGCGGAGCGATGAAGCCAGTGCTCTGGGCTACCCCCTGGATTGGGTGAGACCCAACCCTAGGGATCCCGGCCACCCGCTGCCGCCCATCCCCGGGCTCTGCTGTAATGGCCCCACGTAATTGCGTTGAAACCGCCATGGGTGCCGCGATCTATCTGGCTCTGGTGGGCGGTGGCCTCACCGCCGCGTTGCTGGCCTCCGTCGTGCTGCGCGGGATCAAGCTGATCTGAGCCAACCCCCGCTGATCTGAGCTGGAAGCCGCCCCGCCGTTCGCCCTACCGGTCGGGTTGCGCTTCTGATCCCGCTCAGCCCAGGGCTGGTCCCACGGCGGCCAGAGCCTCCTCCACCATGGCGGCGGCCCCGACCACTTCACCGATCAGGTCATAGGTGTCGGCTGCGGTGATCCGCACGGGCACCATCGTGCCGGGAGAGGCGCAGAGTCCTGCGGCCCCGGGGTGCACGCGGACTTCCCCGTCCACTTCCGGAGCGTACCGGGAGCAGCGGCCCAGCATCTCGCCGGTGCTGGGGTTCTCCTGCTCGATCAGCACATCCACGATCCGCCCGACCCAGAGGCTGTTGCGGGCGGCGGCGATCGGCTGCTGCAAGGCCATCAGCCGGTGCTTGCGCTCTTCCGCCACGGCGGCCGGAACGGGGTTGGGCAGGTCGGCGGCGGGGGTGCCGTCCTCGGGGGAGAAGGTGAACACGCCCACGTGGTCGAACTGCTGCTCGGCCACGAAATCGAGCAGGTGCTGGAAGTGCTCCTCGGTCTCGCCCGGGAAGCCCACGATGAAGGTGGTGCGCAGCACCGCCTCGGGCAGGGCGTCGCGGATCCGGCGCAGCAGCCCACCGGTGACCTGCGTCTGCCAGGGACGGTTCATGGCCCGCAGCACCTCCGGATGGCTGTGCTGCAGGGGCAGATCGAGGTAAGGGAGCACATTGGGCACCTCCCGGTAGGCGGCCAGAACTTCCGGAGTCAGCCCCGTCGGGTAGGCGTAGTGCACCCGGATCCAGGGGATCTCCACCGCGCCGAGGGCCCGCAGCAAATCGGCCAGCCGGGGCTCGCCATAGAGGTCGAGGCCGTAGTTGGTGGTGATCTGGCTGATCAACACCAGTTCCTGCACCCCCTGGGCGGCGAGCTGGCGGGCCTCGGCCACGATCGATTCGATGGGACGGGAGCGCTGATCACCGCGCAGCCTGGGAATGATGCAGAAGGCGCAGCGGTAGTCACAGCCTTCGGCCACCTTGAGGTAGGCCACCGCCTCGCTGGTGGTGCGGTAGCGCGGCAGGTGCTCATCGCCCACAAAGGTGGGCGTGGCGCTCACCTGGTTGACCCGCTCGCCGGCCTCCACCCTCTCCAGCACCGAAACGATGTGCTGGTAATCGCCGGTGCCCACGATGGCGCGGGCCTCCGGCAGGGATTCGAGCAGTTCCTCCTGGAAGTGCTGGGCCAGGCATCCCGCGATGATCAGCTCCTTCCCCTGGGCGGCCAGCTCCACCAGGGTGCGCACCGACTCCTCGCGCGCGTCCTGGATGAAGCTGCAGGTGTTCACCACCACCACGCTGGCGTCGCTCTCGTCGGCCGAGACCCCGTAGCCGGCTTCGGCCAGCAGTCCGAGCATGTGTTCGGTGTCCACCCGGTTCTTTTCACAGCCCAGGTGGGTGAACGCGACGGTTTTGCGGGGGGTGCTCATGGGCGGACGCCGGCCGATCCTCCACCCTATGGGGCAGGGCGGTGGCGTTGCTGCGAGAATCCGCCCACTGCCTGCTGCTCGTGACCTCCAGCCGCCTCAGCGATCGCCTCAGTTCCAGCCGCCGCCGCGCTGAACCCGCCAAGCGCTGGGTACGGGTGGCTCTCGCCGCGCTGGCCACGGTGGGTGCCATCGACACCGGCTCGATCACCCTGAAGCGATGGGGCTGGCTTGGCGCCCTCACCTGTCCGGGCGGCGCTGAGGGCTGCGACAAGGTGCTCAACAGTGCCTGGGGCACCCTGTTCGGCCAGCCCCTCTCGCTGTTCGGTTTCCTGGCCTACCTGGCCGTGGTGCTGATGGCGCTGCTCCCCCTGGTGCTGCGGGGTGACCTGCGCACCCGCCTGGGGGCCCTCAGCTGGTGGGGCCTGCTGCTGACCAGCACGGGCATGGCGGTCTTCAGCCTGCTGCTGATGGGCGTGATGGTGCTGAAGATCCAGGCCTTCTGCTTCTTCTGCGTGCTCTCGGCCCTGCTGAGTGTGGCGCTGCTGGTGCTCAGCCTGATCGGGGGCGACTGGGGTGACCGCGGCCAGCTGCTCTTCCGCACGATCCTGGTGGCCCTGGTGGTGGGGCTGGTGGGTCTGGGCTGGGCCGCTGCGGTCGATCGTCCGGAGGTCGTCACCGCGCGGGGTGTGCCGCCGGCGGTGCTCAGCGCGAGCACGCCCGAGACCCTGGCCTTGGCCGAGCACCTCACCAGCAGCGGCGCGGTCATGTACAGCGCCTACTGGTGTCCCCACTGCCACGAGCAGAAGGAACTGTTCGGCAAGGAGGCCACCGCCAAGCTCAAGGTGATCGAGTGCGCGCCCGATGGGCGCAACAGCCAGAAGGCCCTCTGCGACAGCAAGGGGGTGGAGGGCTTCCCCACCTGGGAGATCAACGGCAAGCTCGACGCCGGCGTCAAGCCCCTGGCCAAGCTCGCTGAACTCAGCGGCTACCGGGGCTGATCCTCCACCGGGCCTGTCCCACCCCCCACCGCGATGGTCCGGATGGAGCTGGCCAGCATCTGGGTCGTGTGAACGCGCCAGAAGGGCTGGGGAGCAGGGGCGTCAGTGCGGAAGTGCCCGCCCCGGCTCTCCACCCGGAACAGCGCCGCTTCGATCAGCAGCTCGGCAAGCACGAGCCGCTGATGCAGCTCCTGCAGATGCCGGACCCCCTGCTGGGTGGCGGCATCCAGGCTGAGCACCTGATGCGTCGGCTGGGTGTGCAGCCGCTGCCAACAGGGATCGGTCTCGACCTCCAGCCGCTCCCGCCGCACGTCCCGCAGGGCCGGCACCAGCTGGTGACCCTGCCGCTCCACCCCCGCCACCTGCCAGCAGCGGTCCCGCAGATAGCGGATCCTGGCTTTCAGGGCCACCGTGCTGGTGGCGGGGGGAGCCAGGACCTGCTCCGATCCGGGGCTGGCGAAGCTGCTGCCGGCGGGACCGCTGGACGTCAGCCGGATGTGGCGGAGTTGCCTGGCGAAGACCAGGCATTCCATCAGGGAGTTGCTGGCCAGTCGGTTGGCGCCGTGCACGCCGGTGCAGCCGAGCTCCCCCACCGCGTAGAGGCCAGGCACGGTGGTGGCAGCCCGCAGATCGGTGCTGACGCCCCCCATCCAGTAGTGGGCGGCAGGCGCAACCGGCAGCGGCGCGGCCGTGGGCTCCAGGCCGAGTTCGCGGCAACGGCCCAGGATCGTCGGGAACTGGCTGGCGAGACGCCGCTCCCCCACCGGTCGGAGGTCCAGCCAGAGATGGTCCACCCCCTGCTCGCGCATGCGCCGGGCGAGGGCGCGGCTCACCTGATCCCGCGGGGCGAGATCGCCGCCAGGCAGGCCCTCCACCGGACTGGCCCCGCTGCTGTCGAGCAGGCGCGCCCCTTCCCCGCGCACGGCCTCGGAGATCAGGAAATGGGGCGCTCCCGGCAGCATCAGGGCTGTGGGATGGAACTGCACGAACTCCAGATCCCTCACCTGGGCCCCCGCCTGCCAGGCCATGGCCAGGCCGTCGCCGCTCGACTGGGCCGGGTTGGTCGTGTGGGCGAACAGGTGGCCGCCGCCGCCGGTGGCCAGGACCACCGCCCTGGCCCGGAGCCAGTGGATGCGTCCGGCCTCGAGCACCTGCAGGCCGCAGCAGCGGCCGTCCTCCACCCACAACTGCAGGGCCACCACCCCCTGACGCTGATCCAGCCCCGGCCGCCGGCGCACTTCCCGCTCCAGGGCATCCACCAGGGCACCACCGGTCCGGTCCTGGGCGTGCAGCACGCGGCGGTGGCTGTGGGCGGCCTCGAGGGTGGTGCTCAGCGCGCCCCCATCGCGGTCGAAGGCCATGCCCAGCTCCAGCAGCCGCCGGACACAGGCCGGGGCTTCATGGACGAGCAGGTCCACGGCCTCCGGATCACACAGCCCTGCCCCCGCCTTGAGGGTGTCGGCCACATGGCTGGCGAAGCTGTCGTTCGGTCGCGTCACCGCGGCGATGCCGCCCTGGGCCCAGCGACTGGCGGAGCGGGGTGCCCGCTCCTTGTTGAGCAGCAGCACGCGCAGATCTGCGGGCAGCTCGAGGCAGGCCATCAGACCGGCGGCTCCGCCCCCGACCACAACCACATCCCAGTCGAACTGCGCCATCAAGGCTGGGGGCTTCCGGCAGCTGCCGGCATGAAAAAAGCCGCCGGAAGGCCCCGACGGCTTTCAACGGTGCGCTGAGCTTAAGCAGCGGGATCAGCGGTACTGGCCGTCGTTGATCCGGTCGAAACCTTCATTGAGCGCGATCGCCGGGGGGGTGACCGTGAAATTCTCCTTGTACTTGTTGAAGAGCTCTTTCTGGCGCTCGGTCAGGTCCAGTTTCAGCACGTCGTCGACGCTGTCGTAGGGCCCGCCCAGGACGATCTTGCCGGCCAGGGTGGGGTACATCCCCGGATAGTCCTGGAAGCGACGCACGGAACTGTTGTTGAGGTCAACCTTGTCGCCCCGTTCGGCGATCTTGTCGTCTGCCAGGTTCCGCAGCTCAGCGGCAACGGCAGCGGGGGGAAGGACCAGGGTGACCAGCAGGCCGGCCAGCACCACACCGCTCATCAACCAGGCAACCAGCCGTTTCATCACGACGACACTCCGTAGGTGGGCGGGAGACAGAGGTGGACGAGCCACCGGCTCACAACGCTACAGAAGGAGGCCAGGCTCCCGCTCGAGCCCGGACCAGCCTTTTGCAGATCTTCAGATCGCCGCCGGAGCCGGGGCCGCTGATCCGCTCGCCCCGGGCCGTTCCTGGGGGCGGGAATGGCCCCGCTCAGATCAGGCCGCTCAGCCGAGGTGCCAGCAGGGCGGCGAGCAGGAAGAGTCCATCCACGGCCAGGGTGGTGGCCAGGGCCGCACTGGCCACCCGGCCGGCCTCGCCCCGCTGCCACAGCCAGCGACTCGCCTGCAGCAGCAGCAGTGCACAACAGCCCACCAGGCTGAGGGCCGCGGGCTGCAGAACCTGTTCCGCAGCCCTGTGGAGCAGCTGGGCGGCCTCCGCCGGTGAGGCCGCCAGGGCCGCGGGCCAGAGGGGCATCAGCCCCGTGGCCGCGATGGCGGCGTCGGTGGCCGCCGTGCCGAGCAGGGAGCCCAGGTAGAAGCCGCAGGCCAGCCGCCAGCGGGGGATCGTGAGGCCGCCGAGGGCCAGCGGCAGGGCGATGGCCTCGATCGGCAGGTGCCAGAGCGGATGGAGCCGGGCCCAGCCCCAGAACAGTGAGCCCGCCAGCCAGCTGCCGGCAAAGCCGATCAGCAGCAGCCCGGCGTTTCGGCGCCCGGGTGCGTCGCACCGCTCCAGGGCCAGGCCGGCTGCCAGCAGCACGGCCGTGAACGCGGCGGCGCTGGCGGGGGAGATCCGCACCCAGGGGGCCTGCAGAAAGACCGGCAGGGTGACCAGCAGGGCGCTGCTCAGCACCAGGCCCGCGGACCAGGGACCACGGGACAGGGAAACCCACGCGGCCCAGCGGCCGCCCCAGGCAGAGCTGCCAGCGGGCGCCCAGGGCGCCGGTTCCACGGGTGTGGCAGGGGCCAGCGGTGTCGGGACCAGTGGCGCTGTGAGCGTGCTGGGACGGGCCCCGATCACCTGGCTTGTGAAGAAAGTTGTCCAACCTTAAGGGGTGAATCGCGCGCCCCTGGCCATAGGGTCAGCTCACACAGGGTTGGGGTGATGCAGCAGGCCGCTGGGTCGATCGGAGATCTGAGCCTCCTGGAGGCCTGCTGGCGTTCCCTGGTGCTGGGTGTGGTGCAGGGGCTCACCGAATTCCTGCCGATCAGCAGCACCGCCCATCTCAAGGTCGTGCCGGTGCTGCTGGGCTGGGGCGATCCCGGCGTCGCCGTCACGGCGGTCATCCAGCTCGGCAGCATCGCCGCGGTGATCGGTTACTTCCGCAGGGATCTGGCCCAGGTGCTGCAGGGGGTGGCGTGGGCCTTCCGCGATGGCCAGTGGCGCGATCCCGAGGCTCGGCTGGGCCTCGCCATCGCCCTGGGCACGGTGCCGATCGTGCTCGCCGGAATGGCCATCAAGCTCTGGGTGCCGGACTATGACCACTCACCCCTGCGCAGTCTCACCGCGATCGCCGTCGTCTCGATCGTGATGGCCCTGTTCCTTGCCCTGGCGGAGGGGCTGGGGAGCCGCCGCCGCCAGCTGCAGGCCGTGCGGCCCTGGGATGGGGTGGTGGTGGGCCTGGCCCAGATGCTGGCCCTGGTGCCGGGGGTCTCCCGATCCGGCAGCACCCTCACCGCCTCGCTGCTCGATGGCTGGCAGCGGGCCGATGCCGCCCGTTTTTCCTTCCTGCTCGGCATCCCGGCCATCACCCTGGCCGGTCTCGTGCAGCTGAAGGAGGCGCTGGCCACCCCCGCCGGCGGTGGCCCCATCCCGATGCTGGTCGGGATCGTCGCGGCTGCCGTGGTGTCCTGGGCGGCGATCGCCTGGCTGCTCCGGTACCTGCAGCGCAACAGCACCTGGCTGTTCGTGGCTTACCGCCTCCTGTTCGGGCTGGCGATCCTGCTGTGGCTGCGCGGCACAGTGGAGGGGTAGTGGAGCGGATCTGACCTGCGGCGGCCATGTGGAAGGAACCCTCCGCCGGCATCGCCCTGGCTGTCGCCGACGACGTGCAGCCCAGGCTGCCCCAGCCGGCCGTGGTGGCCAGCGTCGAACCTGGTTCGATCGGCGCCGAACTCGGCTTCGAGCCGGGAGACCGGTTGCTGAGCATCAACGGGCGCCGTCCCCGCGATCTGATCGACCTGCAGGTCCTGGTCGGGGAGGAGGAACTGGTGCTGGAGGTCGAGGACCCCAGTGGCACCCGTCACACCGTCGAGCTGGAGAAGGATCTGGATGAGGGGCTCGGCCTCGTGTTCACCGAGGCCCTGTTCGACGGGCTTCGCCAGTGCAACAACGCCTGCCCGTTCTGCTTCATCGACCAGCAGCCCCCCGGTCGGCGCCGCAGCCTCTACCTCAAGGATGACGATTACCGCCTGAGTTTTCTCTACGGCTCCTATCTCACCCTCACGAACCTCACCCCGGCCGACTGGCAGCGGATCGAGGAGCAACGGCTCTCACCGCTGTTCGTCTCGGTGCATGCCACCGATCCGGCGCTGCGCAGCCGCCTGCTGGTCAACCCCCGGGCCGGCCTGCTGCTGGAGCAACTGCAGTGGTTCGCCGACCGCGACCTGCAGATCCATGCCCAGGTGGTGGTCTGTCCCGGCCTCAACGATGGTCCGGCCCTGGAGCGCACCCTCACCGACCTGGCCGGCTTCGCCACAGGGGAGTGGCCTGCGGTGCTCTCGGCGGCGGTCGTGCCTGTCGGCCTCACCCGGTTCCGGCCTGCCGGGGATGCCCTGATCCCGGTGGATCGCGCCTGTGCCCGTCGGGTCATTGCCCAGGTGGAGCCCCTGCAGGAGCAGTTCCGCCGGCAGCTCGGCAGCCGGTTCGCCTGGCTTTCGGATGAGTGGTATCTGCTGGCAGGTTTGCCGCTGCCGCCCCGGGATCAGTACGAGGACCTGCCTCAGCAGGAGAACGGTGTCGGCAGCATCCGCGCCTTTCTCGAGGATCTGGATCGGGCGACCCGCCAGCTGCCCACCCATCTGGCGCGGCCACGCCGACTGAGCTGGGTTGTGGGCCGGCTGGTGGCCGAGGCGCTCCAGCCGGTGGTGGAGCGCCTCAACCGGGTCGAGGGCCTGGACCTGGTGCTGCATGGGCTGCCGAGCCCCTACTGGGGGCAGGACCAGGTGGTGACCGGCTTGCTGACCGGGGCCGATCTGCTCGATGGGCTCAAGGGTCGGGATCTGGGGCAGTGCCTGCTGCTGCCCTCCGTGATGCTGCGCCAGGGCGAGCCCGTCTTCCTGGATGACATGAGCCTGGAGCGCCTGGAAGCCGAACTGCCCGTTCCGGTGCAGCTTCTGACAGGTGCGGACGACTTGGTGGCCTCTTGTATCGGCAAATCTGTCCAGGATCCGTAAACTCCGCAACAAAGGCTCGAAACACGGCGTGTTCCATACCGCATTCCGGCTGGCCCTGCTTGGGCTCCTGGGGCTGCCCCTGACGGCCGCTTCAGTCAGGGCCGAGGAGGTTCGCGAGGATCCCGCCCCGACCGCCGAGCTGGCGGCCCCGGCCGTTGGCGATCCGCTCGCCCAGGCCCCCGCGTCCGAGACCGCCGGGGCGGAAGCTTCCCCAGCCGAAGTCCAGGACAGCGCCGGTGGCTCCACCCAGATCCTGCCGTGGGCCCCGGATGTCAAGGGATCCAGACCACGGGTGAACCCCGAGATCGTCGCGCCAGCCGCCACCGAGCTCCTGGCCCCCCTGCGGGCCCTGCCCTCCCCCGATTCCCTGGCCCTGCCCACCCGACCCGATCAGGTCACCATCCAGGAGCTGCGGCCCCTCAGCCTGAGTGAGATCGAGAACCTGGCTGAGGTGAACAACCCCAACCTCAAGGCCATTGCCAGCCAGGTCGACCAGGCCCAGAGCAACCTGCGGGCCCAGATCGCCCTCTGGTATCCGAATCTGAACCTGGAGGCGACGGCCCTGCCCACCTACACCACCGGCCAGCGGCGCGACAACGTGCGCCTGGGGGGTACCCAGGTCACCAACGAAGACCGCTGGGCGGCCGGTGTTGCGATCACGGCCCAGTGGGCTCTGATCAACCCCCAGCGCACTCCCTCGATCGCTGCGGCCCGTGACCAGTTCGAGAGGGCCAAGTACCAGTACGTGATCGGTCTGCGCGAACTGCGCCTTCAGGCCGCCCAGGCCTACTTCAACCTTCAGCAGCGGGACGACCAGGTGCGCATCGGCCAGGAGTCGGTGCGGGCCTCATTGATCAGCCTGCGGGATTCCCGGGCCCGGTTTCAGGCTGGTGTGGCGACCAAGCTCGAGGTCCTGGAGGCCGAGACCCAGCTCGCCCGCGACCAGCAGTTGCTCACCACCGCCCTGGCCGAGCAATCCATTGCCCGCCGCACCCTGGCGGCCCTGCTGGATCTGCCCCAGAACGTGACCCCCACGGCCGCAGACCCTTCCCGTGTGCTCGGGGTATGGCAGCCCTCCCTGCAGGAGAGCATCGTGGCGGCCTATGCCTTCCGCGAGGAACTCGACCAGGCCCTGCTCGACATCTCGATCGCCAACAGCCAGGCCAATGTGGCCCTTGGCGAGATCCAGCCGTTCCTGAACATCTTTGCGGGCTTTGAGTCCACCTGGTTCGATGGCGACCAGGGCACGGGTGACTTTGTGGTCAGCTCCGGTAACGCCTACGACACCTCCGTTGGCCTGAACCTCTCCTGGCGGCTGTTCGATGGCGGGGCCGCCGCTGCCCAGGCCCGCCAGAGCAAGCAGCTGGCCCAGGAGAACACCTTCCGCTTCGCCGAACGGCGCGATTCCATCCGTCAGGAGGTGGAGGAGAGCTTCTTCAACCTCGAGAAGAACAACCGCAACATCACGACCACGGCACGGGAAGTGCTCTCCGCTCGAGAGTCCCTGCGCCTGGCGCGCCTGCGCTTCCAGGCCGGTGTCACCACCCAGCGGGAGGTGGTCGACAACCAGCGCGACCTCACCCAGGCCGAGGTGCGTTACGCCCAGGCCATCACGGAATACAACGTGAACCTGGCCGAGTTGCGCCGCCGCACCGGTCTCGATCAGATCGCGGCCTGCCCCAGCCGTGCGCTCTCGCCGATCAAACCGGATGCGGCGGCCGATGTGCCGGTGGAACCCACCCCGCTGCTGCCGGCCTGCCAGGCCTCGAGTCCAGGCCCCCTCTGAGCGGTGCTTCCTTCAATGCCGCGGGCTGTCCCAGGACCCCGCTCCCTGGGATTGCTCCCGACCCTGCGGCTCGGTCTCTTCCAGGCCTGTCTGGGCTGCCTGGCCGTGGTCTTCGCCGGGATGCTCAACCGGGTGATGATCAGTGAGCTGAACTTCCCCGGCCTGCTGGTCGGAGGTGCCCTGGCCTTCGAGCAGTTCGTCTCCCCCGCCAGGGTGCTGTTCGGCCAGCTGTCCGATTCCCACCCCCTGGCCGGCCGCCACCGGGTCCCCTACATCTGGATCGGAACCGCCCTCTTCTGCGGCCTTGCGGTGCTCTCCATCCCGCTGATCTTCCACGTGGCGCGGTTGCTGCAGGCCGGGGATTCCCTGGCGCTGGCCGCTGGGGTGGTGGCGTTGTGTGGTCTGTTTGCGGCCTACGGCCTGGCGATCTCGATGGCCTCCACCCCCTACCTGGCCCTGGTCATCGACCGCACCGACGAGCGGGAGCGCCCCCGGGCGGTGAGCATCATCTGGTGTCTGCTCACCGTCGGCATCGTGATCGGGGCGATCAGCATCGCCATCGGCCTGCGGGGCCTCGACGGTGTTCAGGATCCGGCCGTGCTGGAGCCCGTGCTGTTCGGCTTCATGGGCCGCCTGGTGGTGGTGGTGCTTCTGCTCACCGTCCTGGCCACCCTGGGCATGGAATCCCGAGGCGCCCCAGGCAGCCCCAGCCAGGCGGGCAGCCGCGACGATGGGATCACCCTGCGGCAGGCCTGGGCCCTGATCACCTCCAGCCGCCAGGTGCTCGTCTTCTTCCTGTTCCTGGTCTTGTTCACCCTGGCACTGTTTCTCCAGGATCCGATCCTGGAGAGCTATGGCGCCGAGGTCTTCGGCATGCCGATCGCCGCGACGGCCTCCCTCAACGCGCTCTGGGGGATCGGCACCCTGATCGGTCTGCTGCTTGCCGGTCTGTGGATCGTGCCCCGCCTCGGCAAGCTCGCCACGGCCCGTCTCGGCTGCCAGCTCATGGCGGCCAGCCTGCTGCTGCTGCTGCTGGCTGGTCTCACTGCCCGGGTTCCAGTGCTTCAGGCGGTGCTCTTCCTGTTCGGCCTGGCGGCCGGGATCGGCACCAACAGCGCCCTTGTGCTGATGCTGGACCTCACCCTTCCCGAGGCGGCCGGCACCTTTGTGGGGGTCTGGGGGCTGGCCCAGGCCATGTCCCGTGCGCTCGGCAAGGTGTTCGGTGGCGGGCTGCTGGATCTGGGCCGCTGGCTCCAGGATCTCACTGGTCTGGGGGCGACGGCGTTCCCCCCCTATGCCCTCGTGCTCGGGATTGAGGCGCTGGTGGCACTGGCGTCCCTGGCGTTGCTCGCCCGCGTCAATCTCCGCCAGTTCAGGGAGGATACGGGCAGAAGTCTCAGCAAGGTCCTGGCCCTCGAGATCGGATGACCCAAGCCCTCACGCGCTCTGCCCTGGATCCTGGACTGGCAGCCTTGATCGATCGGGTGGCGGAGCGTCAGCGGGCCGATTTCGGGCATGCGGTCTCCGACGTCAAGGCCGATGGCAGCCTCATCACCGCCTGCGATCGCTGGAGTGACGCCACCCTGGTGGAGGGGCTGGCGGCGTTGTTCCCCAATGAGGGGGTGCTGAGCGAGGAGGGGAACAAGCAGGTGCCGCTCAGCGACGCCTACTGGGTGGTCGATCCGCTGGATGGAACCACCAATTTTGCGGCGGGCATCCCCTACTGGGCCATTTCCCTGGCCCGCTTCGAGCACGGTCGTCCCGTGCTGGCCGTCCTCGATGTTCCTCCCCTGGGCCAGAGGATCGTGGCGGTGCGCGGCAAGGGGGCCTGGCGCAACGACAAGGTGTTGCGGCCTCCTTCCCTGCAGGCCCATCCCGCCGGCTGCGCCTCCCTCTGCAGCCGTTCCATCGGTGTCCTGCAGAAACTGCCCGACCGGAGGTTCCCCGGGAAGATCCGGCTGCTGGGCGTGGCCAGTCTCAACCTGGTGAGTGTGGCGATGGGACAGACCGTGGCGGCCCTGGAGGCGACGCCGAAGATCTGGGACCTGGCTGCGGCCTGGCTGGTCCTCAGCGAGCTCCAGTGTCCGCTGCGCTGGCTGCTCCGCTCGCCCGAGAACCTGGTGCCGGGCAGCGACCAGGCCGTGGCTGACTATCCGGTGCTGGCGGCCGATCGCGCCGAAACCCTGGAGCGCTTCATGCCCTGGGCGGAGGCCCTCCAGGCCCTTGCCGCCGATCCGTGAGGGGGCTGCTGCCCACGCGTGTGGTAGATTATTGGACTGCGCCCCAGAGCGGAAGCTGAGGGGTTAGCGGGGCTTACGGGATCAGGAGGCGCGAGCCGAACGGTGTTGTAAGTTTTCTGGGTCGCCGGGAGGCGACGGCCACCGAGAGCTCCGGGGA
>NZ_JBKKKY020000047.1:0-22564 GCF_046613545.2 Aphanothece microscopica RSMan92
TCAAGTGATGTGGTTGAATCAGCGCCCTCCAGGAGTTAAGTGTCTGGTTGAGCCAGACAGGGCACTTTCCGATAAGTGCTAAGATAATTTGTTGTAGATGTGGCGGCATTCGACTTATCCAGATCGCGAGACCGTATCCAAGGGCGGAACTCTTTAGTCCCGTTGGATCAGCAACGTTCGTTGGAGCCGCTTCTCCCGCGCCATATGCATACCAATTCCTACCATCCTTTATCGGATCTCTCGTCAAGAATCGACCGGTCGAAGGATCGTAGTACCGGTGCCCGAGGAGCTTGAGGCCGGAGGCATCCTGCTGATACCCAAAGTTCCCCGCGTAGCCAAACGGGCCCGTCCATGTGCCCGAAGAGGACACAACGTTACCAAAAGCATCGTAAATCCGCGACGCGACGACGCTTTGAGCAGAGGAGGTTTGGCTGTCGGTGTTCTTGAGGCCCGTGTGCTCGTAGCGCACATTGCCGCCGGAGCGCACCGAGACTCCCGGCGTGTAGCTGGCCGAGCCATCGCCCAGTACCGGATCAGTCACATACGCTCCACTCCGCCGGAAGGTATTTGCAACCGAGTTCTCCGTCTTCCCGATCCGGGTATCCAGGCCATTGTAGGAGTACGTGGCGCTGATGCCCGGGCCGGAAATGGCCGTCACCCGAGACTCGAAGTCGTAGGTGAGGTTCGTCGTTCCGGCCGAAGAGGTCACCGAAGTCGTGCGCCCCGCTGCATCGTAGCCGTAGGTCTTGATGGGAGTTCCACCCACCGAAACCGATTGCAACTTGTCGCCACTGTCGTAGGCGTAAGTTTCCGCAACGCCGTTCACCGTGCGCGTTAAGCGATTGCCATTGCCATCGTAGGTGTAGGTTCCGGTGTAGCCGGGCCGAGTCTCCGAGAGCAGCTGCCCCACCGGATCGTAGGTGTAGGTCGTCGTCACCCCATCGGTGGTGTGGGTCAGCATTTGGCTGGCCGCATCGTAGGTGTAGCTCTGACGACGCAGGAACGAGCCTCCGCTGTTGTACAGGTCAATTGCGGTCAGGCGGTCGCGGTTATCGAACTGCATCTGGTCCGAAGTGCCGTTCGGGTTAATCCGAATGTGGTTCCGGCCCAGAGAGTCGTAAAGAAACACGGTCTGGTCGCCGTGGCGATCGATGAAGTACCACAGCCGACCGTTCGCAAAGTAGGTGTAGTTTGTGGTGCCAAGACCCACCTCGGTCATCGAAGCCTTTTGGCCAGCGAGGTTGTAGGTATAGGTCGTGGTCCCTTGCGGCTGAGCCAGGCTGGTCAGTTCATCGGCCGCGTTGTAGCTCCAGGTGGTGGTGCCGGTGCTATCGACCATGCTGGTTTGGCGCGAACTGTTGTCGTAGCCAAAGGTGGTATCCACCCCGCTTGGGTAATCCACGGTGGTCATGCGACCCGCATTGTCGTAGACGTAACTGTTGGTGAAGCCGAGGGGCGAGGTGTAACCCGTGGTGTCCCCGGTGCCGTTGTATGTCCACTGCTCAATGGCCCCATCGGGCATGGTCAGGCGGGTGACTTCTCCACGATTATTGTGCTGGTAGGTGCGGGTGTGGCCCCGACCGTTTACCACGCTCGTGTTCCAGCCGTTGCTGTTGTAGAAGTAGGTCTCCACATCCCCGCGCGGGTTGGTGAAGCTGGTGTTGCGCCCGGCGGCATCGTAGACCCAAGTGGAAATCCGGCCGATTTCATCTTCGACCTGGGTGACGTTGTCTTCCCGGTCGTAGGTGGTCGAGGCCGTGGCTCCGCCCGGGTGAATCAGGCTGGTTTGCCGACCCCAATTGTCGTAGGTCACCGAAGTGGTGGCCGTGCCGCGCACGACCGAGGTAACCCGGCCAAGAAGGTCGTAGTTTCCGGTGATGACGACTCCCGCCGGGTCGGTGATGGAGGTCACATCACCCCGGGAGTTGTACGCCAGCGTCGTCGTTCGATCCAGGGCATCGCGGACGGTGAGCACATCGCCGTTACTGTTGTAGGTGTAGCGAACCGAGGCCCGGTTTAAGGGGTCGGTGACCTGGCTCACAAGTCCTTGCGCGTTGTAGCTGGTGGTGGTCACATGGCCAAGCGGCGAGGTCACCGAGGTGACATCGTGGGTGGCGTTGTAGACAGTGGTGGTGGTGTGATTAAGCGGCGTTCGCGCAGTGAGCTGATTACCCCAGCTGTCATAGGTGTAGTTCCAGGTCTGACCCCGCTCATCCACCAAAGCCGTGATATCGCGATTGCTATTGCGGGTGAAGCTGCGGGTATAGCCCGCCTCATCCGTCGTTCCGGTCAGTACTCCATTGGTGAATGTGTGCGTGACCGTCTGCCCGCCCGGCAGGGTGGTAACGCTGCTGTTTGCCGTGTAGCTCCGCGTGGTTGTGTGGCCCAGCGGGTTTGAAAACGTGAGGATCCGGCCATCGCTGTCGTACGTCCAGCTCCAGTTGTGGCCGCGCAGGTCCGTTTCTTGAATGATGTCGTGCCCCGCGGTGCTGTAGGTGAAAGAGCGCTCCGCCGCAGGGCCGCCAATGGAAGGATAGGTGATCTTGGTGAGCTGGTCGCTTCCGTTGTAGCTAAAGCTCCAGGTGCGGCCGAGCGGATCTTGGATGCTCGAAATGTTCCCACTGGCATAGCTGAAGGTCAGCGTCCGACCATCGGCGGAGGTGATGGAAGTGATTTGGTTGCTGGAGTTGCGGTTGATTGCGGTGGTGTTCCCGACCCGGTCTTTCACCGCAATGAGCCAGCCCGCGCTGCTGTACTCCCACTTCACCTGGTTCTTAAACGTTAAGGTGTAGGTATTGTTGGAGTGCCGAACAAGAGTATGGTTCCAGCCATCGGGACGCACATAATTTCCGCCCGAAATGGTGTAAGGCACGAGAAGTCCATCGGGCATTCGCACCGTAGAGGAGACGCCCGGATCCGTGGTGATGCGGCTGTCGTAGCTGTGGCTCCACCCATGCCCAAGAGCTCCGTTGTAGGTGCCCCGGCTATTGTGGAAGAGGGTGAAGCTGACCGCCGACGCTCCCAGCGAATCCCAGCCGACTAAATGGTGCCGGATGAGGTTGTTTCCGGTCATCATCGAGGACTGACCATAAAATCCGGAGCCGCCTCCAACATCAAATCCTGATCCACCTCCAGAGCCGCTTCCGCCGCCCGGAGGCATCCCGCCGCCGGGATCACTGCCGCCGGTTTCGTGGAGAGCATAGACTCCCGGCACTGGCAGAATGGAGGCAATGACTTCCCCGGACTCGATGCGTTCTTGAAGCATCTGCCGGTCGAGCGAAGTGCGGAGGGCAGGCGTCCACCAGCGGGAGTGGGAGTCATCGCGGCCCGGGGTGCGCGGGTGCGTGATGGGTTGAGCCTTCAGCGGCAAGGGGCGGTGACTGAACTCCGGAGCTACGCGCACCGGAAGCGGCAGGGCCTTTCCGGCCCGGGCCAGAATGTCCGCCGCGCCGTTTGCCGCAACCGATGACGTAAGCGAAACCACCACGACAAAAGCCGTGAGCCTGGTCAAAAGTGATCCCGCTGAAAACCCCTTGATACTTGCCATGTCTTACTCGCATCCGCCGCAGTGAAAGCCGCTTGTGCGGAGTTCTAGCCGGGGGAGAGCTTGACGATATTCTCTCTGGGACTAAAGCTCTAAATCCTGTAGCATTTGATATTTGCTAAGGCATGTAACGCTTGATTAAATGCCACATAATGAAACATTGTTTTTGCGCTAGATGCCGCAATATGGAGGCATGTATGGCCTACGTACAGGAGACACACCCAGAAAGGAGAAAGCCCCCCATTGCTGGGAGGCCTTCTTTAATCCTTGCTCCGGAGTCTTGCATGCAGAGGACGAATCCCGGAGGGTACGTTTTAATACTACGGCAGAAACCCTCTGATGTCAAGCCCTTTCCCGCCCCAATCAGGCCCATTTGCGGGGTCATCGGCCCATTGGGCGGCCATTTTGGCTCTGGCACCGGAAAGGTTTGCGGCTTATCAAAGGCCCGGCGACCTTAACGAGCGAGACGCCATGGCTCGCTACCTCTGGAATATCGACGTGTCCCGGTCGCTTCATCCAGTCCTGCACGTGGCTGAAGTGACCTTCCGCAACCAGCTCCACAACGCCTTAACCGGCCTTCATGGAGCCACATGGTACGACACCCCTCACCTGCTCACGGGCAAAGCGCTTGCGAAGGTAGCCGAGGCAAAGTCGAATCTTGCGAGGGATCGGAAGCCGCTTGATCCTGGCCGCATCGTCGCGGCCCTCAGCTTTGGCTTCTGGACCTCCCTTTACGACCGGCAATACCAGGGCCAGATTGTCAATCGCACCCTTCAGGCAGTGTTTCCCCATTACTTAGGCCGCGCCCTCACCCGCACCGCGATCGCGCCCCGGCTTCGTGACCTTCGGTTTTTGCGCAATCGGATCTCTCACTTCGAGCCCGTAGCGTTCAACCCACAACTTCCGCAGCGGCATGCTGATGCAATGGAGCTCATCTCCTGGATGCACCCTTCCATGGCCACCCTTGTCCGTGCCATCGATCACTTTCCCCGCATCTACGGGCAGAGCTGGGTCGCCTACCGGCCAGAGGTGACGGCCCTCTTTGATCCGGGCTTTTCTCGTTAGGTTTCCTGACGTTCCTTCTCCCGTTTGCGCCGGAGATTCCCCACTGCGGTCATCCTTGACCCCGTAGGCGGGAAAGAAAGCGGCTTGCAAGGCCCCTCATTTTCGCTCGCTTCGCGTCCCTGCAAACGAGGGTGTTCCTGCTCCCCTCAGCCTTGCCGCCCTTCCCTTTCCCACCTCTTCCCGGGTCATGACCGCCAAGGGCAATCCCGCCCTAGGCGCAAAACGAAAGGAAACGGTCATGAACACCCAAAACTACGAGATCCTTGCCGGACAAAAAGGCGGCGAGCGCACCTACTGGACGCGGATTGGTACGGCCTTCCCTACCCGCGATGGAAAAGGCTTTCGGTTAAAGCTGAACTTCATCCCGGCGGCAGCGGAAACGGACATCCTGGTGCTTCCCCCCAAGCCGCAACCGGGCGCGGAGACGACCGAGGAGTTTGACGACCCTCTGTTCCCCTTCGACCCGGCGCGGGTCAACCGCCAGTAGACCTCGGGGTCGCCTGGTCGCCGCTTTCGGCGGCCAGGCGCACTTCCTCCTCGCAACACTTTTGCAACCTCAAGCCCTTATGCTCTTTCTTAAAGGGCCAATGCCGGAAAGGAGGCCACCATGGCCAGCAAATCCCCTTCAGACCGCGTGGATGTCTACACCCGGGTCACCCACCAAATCATTGCGGCCATCGAGGCCGGAGCGGGCGCATGGGAAATGCCCTGGCATTCTCCGGAAACGGCGCTCCGCTGCCCCGTGAACGCATCAACCGGCCAGCCTTATCGGGGCGTGAACATCCTTAGCCTCTGGGTCGCAAGCCATCTTGCAGGCTACCAAGAAAACACCTGGGCCACGTTCAAGCAGTGGTCAGACCTTGGCCATAAAGTCTGCAAAGGCGAAAAGGCGACCGTGGGCGTATTTTGGAAACCCCTTGAACAACAAGGTGAACAGCCCGCCGAAGGTGACTCCGCGTCCACCGATCGCTACTGGGTTGCGAAGGCCTTTCCCCTCTTCAATGCCCAGCAGGTTGAGGGCTACGTGCCTCCCGAGCGTCCTGAGAGACCCGAACATCAGCGGATTGAGCATGCGGAAACATTCTTTGCCGCGCTCGGAGCCGACATCCGCCACGGGGGCGGACGCGCCTTCTATCAGCCCACAGCAGACTACATCCAGCTTCCGCCCTTTGAAGCCTTCACCAGTCCCCTTGACTACTACTCCACCTTGGCCCACGAGGCCACGCATTGGACGGGGGCCAAGGGGCGTCTTGACCGCGACCTATCGGGCCGCTTTGGCAAAGAGAGCTATGCGGCCGAGGAGCTCGTGGCCGAGCTTGGGGCAGCCTTCCTCGCCGCCGATCTGGAACTCAGCGTCGATGCCCGGCCCGAAAATGCCGCCTACGTTCAGTCCTGGCTCAAAGTGCTTCGCGCCGATAACCGCGCGATCTTTACCGCCGCTAGCCTGGCGCAACGGGCCTCTGACTATCTGCATTCCTTCCAAAGCCTGAAAGCAGTGCCGCAGCCGGTGGCTTCTCGCTTGGAGCTCTGAGGCTCCCCCCTCATCATCGATGGGGCCACCTCCCTGGCCTGGCCACACGCCGCGCTTTCGCCTGGCAGGACGCGCGTCTTCCCCGCCCACAAAGCGGACGACGCGCCTACTGCCCCGCCTTACGGCTCTCTACGGCGGCTCGGCGGCGGCCTTAGCCAGGGCCCCACCCCATCTCTTCTTCCCGCTTCCATGGTGCTTTACATCGGGCCTATTCGTCCGTAAACTCGATTCAAACTTGGAAACAGGTTTCCGAACACCCCCGGAAGACCACTCATGAACGCATTGGAAACTGACGTGAACACACCTGATAGCATGTATGTAAGCCTGAACCAGGCGGCCAAAATCTGGGGGAAGTCGAAGGGGACAATCTCCAAAATGGCAAGTTCAGGGAAGCTTCAATGGCATCCTCAGCCTACCGGTGAGCGCAAGCTTCTCCTCTCGGAGCTAGCCCACTACTTTGGCGAGCCGGTACGTGAACAGGAACAGCCCGTTTCCAAACTCGCCCTCGTGACCGGTCGTGAACGAGAAGAAACGTCCATGAACGCCGTCGAGGCGGCCAAAACGGAGGCGGAGCTCAAAGCCGCCCGCGACATGATCGAAGCCCTCAAAGGCCAGATGAGCCGGGAGCGCGAACTTCTGGAGCGCGAAGTCGAACGGGAGCGGATCAACGCGGACGCCTGGCGACGCGCCGCCGAAACTGCTACCGAGATGCTGAAAGCTCTTCCCGCCCCCACAGCGGAAACACCGCTGGGAACCGTTATTGAACAGGTGGAAACCCCGCGCAGACTCAGCTTCATTGAACGTCTCACTGGGCGCGTGAGAGGCTTGTAATGCACAAATCCGATCCCACACCCAGCGGGGAAGACCGCCCCAGGAAACGCAAGGAAACGGGCCGCGTTCCCTTGACGGAACAAGCCCTCCGGCACGCTGAAGCGTTTGGCCCGATGGCCGAACGCGATATTCAACCCAAGGGCTACATGGCCCGCGAGCTGGTGCAGTGCGGCCTTCCCATCACCCGACCCAAAGAGACGCGGATCGTCCGGAAAAACGGGCACCTGTCGGTCGTATTCCGCAGTGGAGTCGGACGAAACGGGGAAGACATTGGGCTTCCGTACGGGGCCATCGCACGATTCCTCATGGTCTACATCACGACCAAGGCAATCGCTAACCAAGGCAAAGACAACCCCCGCCGCATCGCGATCACTAGCCACCTGTATGAGTTTCTGCGCGAGCTTGATATCCCTATCGTCACAGGAAAGCGGGGAAGTGTGAAAGCTCTTCGCGAGCAGATCACGCGACTTCTGCGCTGCGAAATTGCGTTCATCCGCGAAGTGGACGATGAAACGGGCTCTCGCGACTCCTATGCCCTCATGCCCGTTAGCGACGCCAGCGACATCTGGTGGAGCTATAAAAGCCCTCAGCAAGACAGCTTCTTCGAGAGCTACATCGAACTAAGCGACAAGTTCTACCAAGCGATCGTGGCCTCACCGGTACCCATTTTGCTGGATCATCTGCGGCAGCTCCGTCGCTCGCCACTGGCCATCGATTTCTACGTCTGGGTCAGTTACCGGTTGTTCACGATGAACGCCCAGAAACAGGGGGTGCTTAACTTGCCGGTGCCCGTTTTGAAGGCGCAAATCGGATCTTCGTTTGAACGCACCCGAGACTTCGTGAAGTACATGAACGAGGCGATTGAGAAAGTGAAATCGGTGTTTCCGGCCTTGCAGTGCCAACTCACCACTAACGGGTTCACGCTCTTTTCCGGGCCGACTCCGTTGGCCGACTTCGACAAGTTCGCCAAGCTGCAAGGGACGGAAACTCGGGCCGCAAAGACCTTACGCCAAGTTCAATCGCGCAATCTTGACATGAACACCCTGGAAGCCGGCCGGGCCGTGGCCCCCGGCTTTGATGTCCGCTACTTGGAGCGGGCGTACTGGCAATGGATTGATGAGACCGGGCAGAAACCCAAGTACGTGAAAGCGCACTTTATCAAATTCTGCAAAACGCACGCCGCGAAAAATCCGCTCTGAAAATCAATTTCACGACGCGAAATTTCCCGAAATTTTGTCGCTTTGAACCTGTAGTTGTCCACCTTGGGGGGATGAAGTGGTCGCGCCTTGGGGGGATGAAGTGGTCGCGCAGGGGGGATGAAGTGGTCGCGCAGGGGGGATGAAGTGGTCGCGCTATATCCTATATGGATATTCTTAAGTGAATCCCTTAAGTGAATGAAATCCTGACGTTGCAACGCGAATTTTCTTCATTTTTTGCTTTTTGGCTCTTCCCGAGGGTTTGGGTAGCAAAGCCGAGCGGAGCGAAGACCGAGAGGCCTGAGCCCCTCAGAATGGCCCCTGTTTGGTCCAGGAACGGGGTTAAAGCTCAAAAGGGTAGGTAAGGATGCCCCAAAGGGCAGAGGTCACTCAGCGGCCAAATTTTCGGGGTTTGCGGCCATCCCCCTTTCGCCGAGCGAGGCTAGGGTGTGCCAGCCATCCAGCGGACAAGGGGCTGCGCCCAGTCAAGGGCACCCAAAAAAGTCTAACGACTTCGGAGCCCTACGGGTTTTGGGAACCCACCCTTGACCCCCGCTAGATACCTGTCAGGTTCATCTCAGAGGGGCGAAAGGGAAAAAGGCTTGGGCCTAGGTTCAAGAAGGAACTTTTTTCCTTGACAGACATCTTGGAGTATGTAAAAATGCACATAATCAGAGAGCAGGCGAATGAAACCTCTCACATGGATAGGCTCAAGTCTCAGAGACCTCAAGGAGATGCCAGAGGAGGTGAGGGGAGACATCGGACATGCGCTTTACGTCGCCCAGGGTGGCTTGAAGCATATAGACGCCAAGCCGCTCCAAGGCTTTGGCGGGGCCGGGGTGCTCGAAGTCGTGGAACGCCACGACGGGGACACCTACCGCGCGGTCTACACGGTGAAGTTTGAGGAGGCAATCTATGTCCTGCACTGCTTCCAAAAGAAGTCGAAGTCCGGCACGGCGACCCCGAAAGCGGATGTAGATCTCATCAAAAGCAGACTGAAGACGGCTCAGGAGGAACACGAAAAATGGATCGAAAAGAACAAGAAGTAGACGAAACCAGCGTCACTCCCGGAAGTGCAAACGTCTTTGCCGACCTTGGACTGTCCGATGCTGAGGAGCATCTGGAGAAAGCAAAGCTCGTTCTGGCCATCCAGCGGGCCATCGAAGAAGAAGGCCTGAGCCAGACTGCCGCCGCCGAGCGCATGGGCATCGACCAGCCCCAAGTCTCCCGGATGCTACGGGGGCAGTTCAGGGGCTACTCCGTCGAGAGACTCTACAGATTCCTAAACTGCTTCGGCCATGACGTGATCGTCATCGTCGCGCCACGACATCCTAAAACCGTCGGTCACGTCACCGTGAACATCGGTTAGAGCTGAGAGAACGGGCGAAAGGGAAAAAGGCCATGACCAACGAAGACCAGGCACTCAGGGAGCACAAGCGCGAGACATTGAACCAGGTCATCGACCTCTTGGAGACCCTCCCGACGCTCGCGATGAAGACCGAAGTCATCCTCTCCGCTGCCGCCATGCTGGGGGTGAAGGTGAGGGAGCAGACCACGACCGCACCGAGGTCGGGATACAGGCCGTCGCCCAAGAAAAGAAAATGGTGAGACTACAATCTACGGGCAGCTACCTTTAAGGGGAAAAGGTCTTCCGTTGAAGGCAGAGTCCTGACAGCACCCAGCAGACACCAGGCAGCATTGGCCTATTCTTCGGCCCGCTTCAGGGCCACGAGCATAAACTCAGCTTGCTGAATCTTGTTACCGATAAACCACTGGCAGACGAATCCTCCGTAAGTTCCCTCGCCCACGATGGTCATCTTCGGGCCTCCTGAACGAAGCTCCACAACGTCGCCAGGCTTTAATTCACGATCAATATCGCTCATAGACTCCTCAGTCTACCGCTAGCAGACGGCCGAGTAACCCTCGCAAGTGCGCATATAAGCAAGAGCTCCAGAATTTCGCCTAGTCCGCGACTTGGAGGTGCCCACTCCAGTCAGGAGCACCACACTCGTACAGAACCGGCATAGGCCAACAGACTATAGGTAAGATCGTCGAATGGGCCCAAAGTGCGGATTTTGCCAAGGCACTTCCTTTCAACTGGCGCACCCTGTAGGAAATGTCCAGGGGGCAAGGTTAAAAATGCCATTCGTAGTATGTTCCACATGTCATTCAGCGGTCGCAGTGATCAGCTCCTTTGACCCTGGGCATGAAGCTCACCAGGCGAATGAGGCAATTGCGCAGCTTCGATCAGACATTCGAACTCTTGCTTTAGAAGTCCGAGCGTTGAAAAACTCCATGCGGTAATCAACCCGGGTCAAGATTGCGACCTGATTCAAGTATCGGCCCTTTCAAGCTTCGTTAACATTACCTTAAGCTCAGTCACATTGTGTCGATGCCTGAGATATTATTCGAAAAATAGAAAGCAGGTCGTGCCAGCTACTTTGTCATGAAGTATGGGGAAAACGTCAGTGTGCGGAGTTTGTTTCCGACTTCGTTCCGTAGCGACAGAATTCCCAGTGATAGCTGCGCTTGCCGTCATGTTCTGGCACATGACTAAGGAACCCGGCTAAGTAACAGAGAATAAAGACTCATTGCGATTGAAACATTGGCGGCAAATTGTCCATGCGTAGTTCCTCATCCCGTATCATTTGCTTTCCTCGATCGAGCAGTTCATCAAAACAAAGAATACTAATACCGTGGAGATGAGACCTATAATTCTCGAAAGCCTTCATCCACTCATCATTGTCGGAAATGGTCGATAAGGATCCAATGATCATGATTCCGGTCACTACGGTAGGAAGGATGTTTGCGATTTGCATTGGGCGAGTATCAATACCTTCAAGATTGTGGCAATAAGCAATTGTTTGGTTTACTCCACCGGTGAGATCTTCTGACCATATAGGTATGCCAGTACGGTAGTCCCTGGAAACTAGTCGGCACTGAGGCTTCTTGATTTCAATAATTCGAGCGAATGACTTCGTTCCTGCAGTCCGCATAAGAAAATCTGCTTGCCTTTCACCTTTGTTCGTGTAGTCTGAAGGGCGAACAACGGCTTTAGGTTTCAAGACGTGGCTGAAAACGAGATCTGAAGAATGGCCGAGGATCCAAGAGTGGCGCTCAAAGAATTTTTGCCAGTCTTCCTCATTCCATGTTTTATCGTCAAACTGCTTTTGAAATTCTTCAATGCTTTGTCGTCGTCGAACTAAAGTCGCAAGATCATTAATGAATGTGGCGGATTCATTTTCAAACACTTCACCAAGTGTGATCACATCTTGCCTGCGTGCAGAGCCATCAAGTGCCCTTCGGGCCGCGCGCAGAAGTGTAATTGCGCCGACTGATCCAGCTGCTTCTAGAGCTTGTGTAAAGTCATCTCCTTCTGCTTCAAGTGCCCTACTCAATGTGGCTATTAGTTGCGCTGATTTGAGTGTTTGCTTCTGCATCATTGCTAACTGCTGGGCGATCTGCATAAAGAATGGTGCAGCTCGATTCTGATTATCCACGCTTTCAATGAAAGGCCTTATTGCTACAACTGCAACCAAAAATGTATTGATGGTCAACTCATTGTAGTGAACGTCCTCTTGTGTGGTTAGCACAAGAACAGGTGTTAATCCAAGGCTTTGGGCCCTTGCCTCGATTGCTGAAGAAAGATCCTGCAAGCCTTTAAAAGTGGGATGTGAATGGCCAATGGTGGCTTCCCAATCAAAATCAAAGTATGTAATACAGTGACATTGCCTCAGGCGTTTCGTTTGCAGTTTTGATGGCCATCTGAGTAAATCGGGATCAAACATCAACTATCAAGTATCTCAACTGAAAGTCCACTCATAACTTCGGGAAGTCCAAACTCGGGGTTTATTCCGATCCGTGACCTTAAGTCAGTCAGGGTCGTCTGCGGATCCAAAAGCGTCCCGATCTTCGCTTCAGATTCTGGCCTTGCTCGGCTCGATTGTCTGGCTCTATACACCCTCAGTCGAGTGCCTGGGTTGTTGAGAGCAAAGCGACAAAGACCCCTCACATAGAAACGATTAAACTCGCCCTGAGCAAATACAGTACTAGCATTACTGGGCACCTTAACCACCTTTCCGGCTCGGAGTTCTGTTGAGTTAAAGCATGTGGGGCTGAAGAGTTGCCGTTCTAGCCAGACCTCGTCGTGACTGGCAAGAGCTTCGAGGAGCGTTTTCTCATAGATAGCATGACCACGCTCATTGAAGCGCTCACTGTAGTATAGGAGTGACTCGGCAATGTCGAGCTTGGCTTCTTCAAGCATGAGCGCGCGTATCGTTGCTCGTTCTAAGTCGTGAAAGTCAAAGTGGCCTGGCATATATGGGTAGTATACTCTTTAATCTGAGACGAGTGTATCTATCAGAGCATTCGTCCGTTCTGCGGGAGTGGGTAGAGGTCTCATTTGAAGCTGTCGAGTAACAGATCATGTCAAGTGGGATGACGAGGTAGCGCAACCCGCAAAAGCCCTCCCGGAAGCAAGCATCCTCAGCGCAAGATGCCCGCCTTCTTCATTTTTTGGAAGAGGGTGCGGCGATAGTGAAGCGCGTCCATCGTGATGGTGCCAGCAGGAGGGAACTCAATCCGAGTGGAGCACACCTCGGGCTCACTCCCAAAGTGAACCGCAAGACTCGGTGAGTTGGGCGGGCAGAAGAGTGAGCGCCAGGCCGTACCCGTCCAGATCTTTTGCCAACGCTCACCAGGAATGGGTTCGCGCGTTTCTACGATGCGGGTGATGGTGATGCAGATGCCTTTAGCCATTCGATAGAGCATCACTCACTGTGGCTGCGAAGTCAAATGAAGGTTCTGTGACACATAATTTGGGTAGTGGATCGGGTTCAAGAACTTCCGGAAGAGCTGCATGATCGCCTCCTCGATCTCTCTGCGAGGGTGCAGCAGATGCAAGCTCGCGACGCCGAGCCCTTACAGGTTGAACAGATGATCAACCAGTTCGATATCGACTGGCATGACCGGCTTGCCCTTGAGCGCCGGGCAGAAACGCGGGGCGTTCAACTTGGAATCCGCGAGGCAGCTTTTGAGCAAGAGCGCATTGCTAAGGCCCGCGAGAATGGGATCGATTTAGAAGCCATGAGAGGCGATGATCCAAACACAATGTTTCTCAAGTGGAACGCGCTCCGGCGCGAGCTTGATCCCTCTCCCGAGCAACAGAAGATTATTGAACGTGAAATCAAGCCCCACCAAGATGCGGCATCGCGGGAGGTGGCCGAGAAGTACAACCGCCTGGAAGACGGCATGCAACAAGCCTTGGACGATATTCAGCGCGGGAAATCTCCTGATCTGCGCTTCACTTTGGAGCGGCAGCTGGAGAAAGAGGAAACAAAAGCCCAGAACCAGGAGCTCCTGGACATGCTAGAACAGGCAAGGGCCAGAAGCAGAGAAGAAGAGCGCGAGCGCTAACCGCTTCTTAAGGATGCGAGCAGATCTCGGTGCATCACGGGCCGAAAAACGAACTCCGTTTCCCCCGTCTGCCGGCTGTAGAGGGGCTCATCGTAGCCCACCATATCGCCCTCGATCCGCATTTTCTTGCCCGGATAGAGCCGCTCAAGCGCACCGGCCACGCTCTCTAGCGTGACGGTGACCGGAGAAGACTTGGCTTTTGCCAGGGCATCGGCAAGGCTGAGAGTGCCGCCAGAAGGGGCCTTTGCATTCAAGGCCAGAGGAGCGCCCCCCGGTAGCACTTTATAGGCAGGATTCTCATCGGTGCGGCCCCGAAACTCCAGATGCGTGCGCACATCCACCTTCCCGAGCCAGGCCGGCCGATGGCCGCGAATGAAGGCGATGAGGTCGTTTTCAGGATGAACGCGCACCTCATCGGGGGTAAGCAAATCCCGCTGCACCAGCGACATTCCGCCGCCCGATGCGGCCATCGCGCCGTACTTGCCGATGTAGCTGCTCACGTACTCGGAGGTGAACCTGTCCGTCGCATTGAAAAACACGTGGGCCCCGGCGCTGCCAAAGACGCCGTGATACTCCGGCTCTGGCCAGAGCTTTTGCATCTGGCTCAGGAACTGAAACACCATGGCAAATCTCCCGCCCACCCCTTCGATATAGGGAATCGCATGCTCAAGCGTGCTCAGACGGCCGATGGTGGCCGCGTACTCATCGAGCATGAAGAGGGTCGGGATCGGGGAGCGTGATGGGGCGCGGAGAACCGCCACGATGCAAGACGACATCACCAGGCGAAACCAAGGCGAGTAGTCTTCGAGCTTATCGAATGGGCACACGATGTAGACCGTCGTCTTGCCTGCCTTCAGGTCGTAGGGGTGAAAATCGGAGTGGCAGAGATGGTCGTGCCAGACCGGTGAGTTCAGCCAGTTGAGCGAGCGAAGCGCCAGAGAAACAAAGGATGCCCGCTCTTTCTTGTTCACCTGATCCCACCAGGCCCCCGCCCGGGCAATGACATCCTGCATCACCGGATCCGGGTGCGGGTTGTGGGTGAGGGCGAGGAAGAGATCATCATGCGGCATCTCAAGGCCGTTTGCAAGGCGAGAAAGCGCGATCAGATTTTGCTTTTCCGGCGGGAGGAAGAAGACCAGGAACGTAAGCACACCCTTCAGGAAGGCCCGCGCTCCGTCGCGCCAATGCTGCTCCTTTTCGCCTTCTTTTGAAACGAGAAGGGCATCGGCAATGCGCTCGATATCATCGACCGCTTCGATGTAGTTTGCCTCGGCAAAGACCGACAGCGGGTTGAACCTGTGAGTTGGAACCCGGGGCTCGATGCCGTAGCTTGCGAGCTTTCCGGTTGGATCCAGAATGATCGCCTTGTGGCCCCAAGCATGCTCCCGGTAGCGGTAGGTCACTGCGGCATTCTCACCTTTTGGATCGGTGACAACCATGCTCCCCTGGTAGGCGATGAGATTAGGCTGAACAAAGCCGATCCCCTTTCCGCTGCGGGGCGGCGCGATCACAAGGACGTGCCCTTGCCGGTTGAAAAGGGCTAGCTGGCCTTTGGAGTTTTGTCCCAAAACGATACTGCCCGGGCGGTAGGTGAAGAGATCGAGCCTGGCGCTCTCTTCAGCCGAAAGCCACTTGGCGGTTCCGTGGGCTTTCGTGTCCCAAGCCCCGGAAGAACCGGATGAGCCAACGCGGTAATCCATACCCCTTTCTCTTGGCGTAGCCTACCGCCTGAACGTCCTTGCTAAGGCTGTGTCGGCTCTGGGCCGGGTGAAAAACCAAAGAGGGCGCGGTCGCGCGGCTTTTCAAGACGATCGAAAAGAAGGCTCCGGACGTAGCGATCAAAGTCTGGACGGCTCGCCATTTCTTGCATCATGATCGCGCCGATGAGGATCTTTCGCCGGGTGTCTTCTTTGCGTGCCAGCACTCTGGCCTTGGCTTGAAGCCGGGCCAGTTCCGCATCGATCTGCGCGCGCCGGGAGCGGAGCGCTTCGATCCGTTGTTCGTTCGAAGGCCGCATGACACCACCCAATTTACCAGAGGAGGGATTAAGGCTTTCTTAACTCCCGAGCGGTAATCTGACCGAACGAAGTAAGGGCGCACTTATACGTTGCTGCGCAACGGTGCGGCAGGGAATCCCTGCACCCTTCTTCAATGAAGACCCCGAGGAAAGGCCACGCAGAATGCAAGGGCACTACCACTGTTCGGTTGACATTATCAGTCGTGGAAAAGGCCGTTCCGCCGTTGCCTGCGCGGCCTACCGCTCGGGCATGGTGCTGGAAGATCAGCGGTATGGGAAAACCTATGATTATGGGCGGCGACGCGGAATTTTAGAGGTGGGCATTCTCACCCCCGCAGGAGCCCCCGCCTGGGCCGCCGAGAGGGAAGAGCTCTGGAACTCGGTTGAAGCCTTCGAGCGGCGCAAAGACGCTCAGCTTGCCCGGGAATTTGTTCTCGGACTACCCGCGCAACTCACCCATCCCCAGCGCAGAGATCTTGTAGAGGAGTTTGTACGCCAGGAGTTCACGCCGCTTGGCCTGGTCGCGGACTGGGCGATTCATGCTCCCAACCCGAAAGGCGATCAGAGAAACTTTCACGCTCATGTCATGGTCACCCTTCGCGGCGTTGGCCCCCATGGATTTGAAGAAAAGAAAGACCGCTCCCTGAATTCTCCGGAGCGGCTCACCGCCTGGCGCGAGGCATGGGCCGAAATCCAAAACCGAGCGTTTGAACGGCACGGCATTGTGGATGCCCAAGGGAGACCTTTTCGCGTCGATCATCGGAGCTACGAAGACCAAGGGCATGGCCTGGAGCCAACCGTTCACCTTGGCGTCCATGCCAGTGCTATGGAGCGGGCCGGGAAGCCAACGGAGCTGGGCGATCTTAACCGGGCCATCCTTGCCTCTAACGACAACCGGATGCGGCGACGGAGAGCGGCTTTACTCAGTCCAGAGGATTACTCCCGCCAGCTTGCGCTTCTTGAAGAGAAGCGGCGCGAGCAGGACGGCCCCGAGCCTTGGAACTAGAGCCTTCCTCCCGTTGGCCCGCTATTCGGCCAGTACTGGTCTGCTTCCTGGGCGATCCGGTGCATAAAGCGGCGAGTGACCTTGATGAGCTCCTGTTCGACTTCTTTGAACGTTGTCGGGTGCTTCGATGCTGCCTTTCCGGCCAAATGTGTGCCGACGCCTGGCACAAGTAGATAGGGTAGCGACTTGACCAGCGTGGATCCGATCCCTTTCAACTGAAGCTGTTCTAGCTCTTTGAACCGGCGGCTGTTCTTGATAAAGCTATTAGCACCGAAGGGCAAGACATGCGTCCAGGCCCGGTTCGTCATGCTGACGATGCCGAAAACCGTTCCCCGGCCTTCACGGCAGAGCAGAACCAGGAGGGCAGGGCCGTTCGGGAGCTGGGCCTCAGAGCAAATCTCCCATTCGTTGTTTCCCCATGCGCTCTGAGAGTCGAAGATAAACGTCTGGTGGGTGTAGACCTGGCCGCCGTAGGTGATACTGCCTCGGTCGGAGGCGACGAAGGAAATCTGGCCCGGGACAACTTCATACCAGTCGCCAGGGTTCCACAGAAGATGCTCTTCCTCTTGTTCGGTGAGCTCGATCCCGGGCTTGGGCGGCAGTACCGGGATTCCAAGACGAGCACAGAGCTGGGGATGCTTGGTCGTCCAGCGAGGATTTTCCTTGAGGCGCTCGATGACCCGGGCGTTGGTCTCCGCATTGAGCACACAACCGCTGTCAATCGCCCACCAGGCGGCGCGAAGGAGTGTCTCCCCCTTTGCGTTGACGTCCATCGTTTCAAAGCGAGTCGAAGCCACGCGGAAGAAAGCACGCATCGACTGCTCGTCTTCGCCCTTTGGCTTGATGTTGCCATCGGGCAGCTCCAGATAGTCCCCGCGATCAATGGCTCCATCCGGGCGGCTCACCGGAGCCGAGGAGGCCGGGGGCGGCATGACACTGGGGGGCATCGCGGGAGGAGGAGCCGCAGCGACGGCGGATCCACACGACGAACAGAACCGGGCTGTGTTCGGATTTGGGCTACCACACTGGTTGCAGAACATCTCTCACCTCAGGAAGGTGTACCCTTCCAGTTGCAATTGTACGCCGCCCTGCCCTCGGTAGGCATCTAAATCGAAGGGTGCCTAGATGGCACTTTACAAGCGCCCGTCGTGTTTGCTAGGATTGAGAGTGGCCTGAGAATATTCAGGCTGCCATCCTTGTGAAAAACCAAATGGCAACTGAACAGAAAGACAGCACAGCCTTCGAGGCTGCCGAACTGCATTCTCACTTTGAATGCGTCCCTGAGGCAAATCTATGTCTCGGGTTCCCAGCTGGTTCAGCCTATAATCTCTTTGTTCGCGAAAGTTCTCACGTGGCGAAAATGAGGGTCTCCTTAGGAAAAATGGGGGTAAGCATGTCACAACTTGAAGAAGACAGTAGAGCGTTTTCAGGGATGATGGTGGCGCTCTTTAGCGGGAAGAAGTACTCTTCTTCTGACGTGGTCACGTGTTTGATGCGCTCGCCTGAGAAGGTTGAAATATCAAGATGCACTTTGCTCCATAACTCACCTGAGTTATGGATTGAGAAGAGTATATTGTTGAAATGCCTCGCCCAAAAAGTAAGCGCGTCTCCGATGGAGTTATTCGACATTGTTTACTCAATAGCTTGCGCCGGAAGAAGTGCTTGGGTAAGGGGGGAAACGGAGTTTAGTGTGCCGATAAATTTACTTAACGATAAGCGTCGGCCTATATCTACAAATGTATTCAACTTTTACCTGAAGCGCAGCAGTAGACGCAATGACGCCCGCATCCTCTTGAAGGATATCACAGCTTACGCGCTATTTACAGGCACCCTTCAGCCAAAAATTTAGCGTAACTGTCGAGGTCTGCGTACATCGAGCCCCGATGAATTCTTAGCGTCCTTAGTTCCTGAAGAATTTCAACTTTACAAGCCATTGGGATGACTGCTAGCGGGAAAATCCTTCTCCAAGCAATGTGATCTGGACTTGTTTCAATATAGTTCACCCTCATTTCGCAGGAAGATGCCAAGAATCTTCCTGCTTGAACCTCAATTCTTCGAGTGAGCATGCGCGGGACAATGATTTTCGGTTGATCTTCTACTATACGTGTTGACCGACAAATTTTTAACACTTCATCCACGTCTCCATGCTCAATTTCGTCGAGATGAAAGGGGATTTTCTCAAGATGCAGAAGGCTCGTGCAGCTTCTTTCTAATGTGGTCTTCAGTTCAAGAAACCAAATGACCCCGTCAAGTGTTTCATCCACACTGGAAGTGTTGTCGCAGGCAAAAAACAATGCTGCAAGTGGATTTACGGCCCAATCGAGCAGAAATGTTGGCAAGCCATGATGTTGAGCAAGACACATCCAAGAGAGGTAATCATTCACATCACTGAGCGAGCCACTTGTTGGATGGTACTGCTCAGCGTAGCGTGCGAGCCGAAAAATCATATTGCTCTGAACAGTATTTAGATCTAAGTAAGGATTACCGAAAGCCTCGATGTGCGCTTTGAGCAGCTTCTTGGAATCCTTTGGCCGCAAGATTTTGGGAAGCAACGGATATGGGCCAGGTTGGCCGCGAAAATAAAAGCGAAGTGGGCTGGGATTGCCGTCGCATGTTGCTTTACTATGGAGAGAGCCTACGACTTTTAAGAAGGCAGCAACGGACTTGACCCGTGGGATAGAGCGTGGAAAGCGGTCGAATGCCTTTAAATGAAGCTCGCTTGAAGTTGGAATGTTATCGAATGGTAGGAAGGTAGCTTTAGACATGGGTCTCCACCTTGAATGCGCACTGTTCTAGCGTCGAAGCAGTAACGGTATGCCACACTAGACTCCATCAATTGTACCCCACCTGCGTAGCCTAAGCGCTCCAGTAGAGTGGTCATCCCTCTGGTGGAGGCTTTGATGTTATACGCGAGTTGGCTGTGCGTCGCTTGGTTCATCTTCCTGGATAACAGGAGGCGCTCGCGACCGTATGAGTGCTATGTGCCTTCTAGATCCCGCTTTGGTTCAGGGCAGATCGCTTACCAGGTAATTTGCGAGGGGCGCACTCATTGGATCTCTTTCACGTTCCTGACAATAAGGCGAGGTGGCAACGAGTCCTCGATGCCGGAAATGTGACCCCAAAAGGTCGGTTGGCCCTTTCCCCCGCGTACAGTACAGAAGCGGGCGAGGCTAATCTGGTCGCGCTGACGAAGGAGAACGTTGCCTGTAACTGTGAGAGTAGAGCCCATGCGACGAACGGTGCCGCTTCCACTCGCCTCGTGAATCAGTTCTTGGTTCTCATCAAACAGCTTGAGCACTACCGGGTCGGGATCGATCCCTGCCTTACGATCCTTTTCATCCTCGCACTCAAGCCGCTCAAGAAACTGTCGATCCAAATCTTCGTTGCGCCACATGGCTAGAGAGTACCCTCCCGATTGTGCCGCATAACCCCTTTTATGAGCACCGTACCGGTGCTATGATCCGTCCATGATGACAGTGGACAAAAGACAACCGGAAGAAGGGCTCCTCCTCCCAATTCTGGGGGGTGTCGGGGGTGGCGTGGCGAGGTACCAGGGCCGCAAAACGCCACAGGAAGCGACGGCCGATTACTTCGGGGCGAAAATCGCCAACGACAACACCCGGGCCGCCTACCTCCGCGATGCTAAAGAGTTCGCCGCCTGGTGCATGGAGCAAGGCCTTCCCCTTGAACACGTGGAAACCCTCCACGTCGCCCGTTTCCGAGACCACTTGCGAACAGCCGGAAACAGCGCCGCCACGATCAAAAGAAAGATGTCTTCTCTTCGCAACCTGTTCGCCTATATGGTGGAAACTGGTTCGCTCGGCTTCAATCCAGCCCGCGAAGTTTCCACGGAAAAGGTGCGGGTGAAGGGGGGCAAAACCCCCGCGCTCGATGCCCAGCAGATGCGGATGCTCTTTGAAAGCTTTGATCCTTCCCGCCCGATCGAGCTGCGCGACCGGGCTCTCATTGCCGTCATGGCCTACGCCCTGGCCCGAGTATCCGCAGCAGTGGCCATCCGGGCCGAGGACTTCATCGATCTAGGCCGCACCCAGATGATCCGGCTTCACGAAAAAGGCGGAGTGCAGAGGGACATTCCGGCCCACCCGCGCCTGGTGGAGTATCTGGACGCCTGGCTTGCGGTTGCGGCTTTGCGGACCTCCGATTGGCTATTCCCCGCTTTCGATGCCCGAGGGACAATCCAGAGTTCCCGCCCCATGTCCCGGGGTGATGCCCTGCGCATGGTGAAACGTCGGCTTTTGCGGGCCGGGATTCCGCCTGTATTCTCCAACCACTCCTTCCGGGCCACCGGGATCACGGAGTTTCTCGCCAACGGGGGAAGCTTAGAAATCGCGCAGCAGCTTGCAAATCATGCGGACAGCCGAACCACCAAGCTTTACGACCGCCGGGCGACTCGGCTGGAACTGGAGGAAATTGTGAGGATTAGATACTGAAAGAGCACCGATAGCCAAACCTCACCGGCGTGACCAAACGGGCCCGTCCAGGTGCCTGAGGAGGACACGACGTTGCCAAAAGCATCGTAAATCCGCGACGCTGAGACACTTTGGGCCGGGGAGGTTTGGCTATCGCTGTTCTTGAGACCCGTATGCTGGTAGCGCACGTTTCCGCCCGAACGCACCGAGACTCCAGGAATTCTTCCTGGATTAGGGCCTAAACAGATTGCCAAGCAGCTCGGGAACCATGCCGTCAGCTGGACAACCACTCACGATCTTTCGCTGATTCGTTATTAAAGAATGATCCAGGGAAGACCTCTACGGCATGCTTATAATGTTATCGCGCAAGATTCGATTAATTCCTCAATACTGATAGCACCTTCACTTTTGCGCTTGAGGACGAGTGCGCAATGACCATCCTCATGAAGTGTCACAGATACACATTGGAGACCTTCACCAACATCTGGTAAAGCGACGATGAGCCTTGTTCCCGGAGTCCAATCACAGATTAGCTGTAAGCCTTCAAACAAGCTACCGCCACGCATAACTTGCAATTTGTTATCGAAGAAATAGCCACGCCTTGAAGCTAGCAATTTTTCCCGAATGATCAAAGAGCTTCGGTTAATGATTTCACTAATGATGACGATGGCATTATGCCAATTTGTTTCAACAGTGTAGATTTGCGCCCCCCCAAATTTCTTCCGGCTTTCACGAATAGAAATGTCGCCATTTACTGATTTTGCAACTTGAACAAAGTGAGCCCCGTCCTCCTTACGGGAAAAAGCGTAGCTACACGTGTATAAAGTGCCCAGCTCAAAAGATAGCTCATGACGTATTAAGCCATTGCCAAATAACATGAGGGTTGCTTCTTCATGCCTCGATGATACAAGTAAGCTGTGCAATATTATCGGCAAGGAGCCACAAAATGTTAAACATGACGTAGTCAAAATCCACCTGTGGTTTTCCAACTCGGGAAATGCATGCCTCAATATGCTCACACCTGCGACTGGGGTAAGCATATTGAGAAAGAGAGTTCCTGACTTCATAGCACTATTTAAAGGCGTCTAAACCTAGATCAATGATCAGGCTACCATGACTGGGACGCGCGCCTCCTATCTTAACCCCTGACCCGAATCCCGGCGTCCCAGGTAGCCACTGCCCACCCCATGTTGGAGGTTTCCTTTCATATCCACCACTTAATTGGTAGGTATGGATGTGCGGGTAAATATGATCCGTACGCAAACTCCTAGAAACAATATCGACTCGAAATACAACTCTTCCTTGGGCGTCATATCTCGCGATAGAGGTAACAGCACCTCCAGTTTCACGATAGCCCCATCCATTGGGTGGGCCAGCTCTGTTGAACGCTGTCATTCTTACTACCGGATCTAGAGATTTCAAGTGATGTGGTTGAATCAGCGCCCTCCAGGAGTTAAGTGTCTGGTTGAGCCAGACAGGGCACTTTCCGATAAGTGCTAAGATAATTTGTTGTAGATGTGGCGGCATTC
>NZ_JBKKKY020000048.1:0-22425 GCF_046613545.2 Aphanothece microscopica RSMan92
CAGGGTCGCCAGCGCCAGGTTGACCAGCACCGCCAGGCCGATCAGGACGAGGGAGAGGTCCTGGCGCTCCGTCCATTGCAGACCCAGCTGGGGCAGGGTGCCGGCGGCGGTGCAGGCGAGCAGGAGCAGGGCCCCGGCTCCGCTGCGCATCCAGGTGGTGAGGTTGCGCCAGGGTTCCCGCTGACCGACCGCCAGGGAGGGTGCCGCCAGTGCCAGGGCAACCACCACCGTGAGCAGGAACCGTTGCAGGGGCCTGAGCAGCAGGGCCGCGTTGATCACCGTGAAGGTGATCCCCGCGACCAGCACGACCACCCCGAGAATCCCGGTCCAGTTCTCGACCAGCAGGCTCTCCACCCGCTGCCGCAGACCGGGGCCCTGGCGTTGCGTCGCCGGGGTGGGCCGGGCTGGCCGGGCCGGCTTCAAGCCAGGTCGCCGGGGGGGCTCGGTTCGCGCCTCGGGTCGCCGGATCGGGCCTGCGGGCTCCGGTGGGGGCGGTTGTGCTGCCGGCGGCGCGGGGGGTGGCAGCTGGGGCAGCGGTGTTTCGGCTGGTGGTGTCTGCGGTGAGGGCCGCGCTGCAGGGGGCTGGGCGATGCGGCCCTCGAGCGTCGCTACGGCCTGCTCGAGCCGGCGCAGCCGTTCACGCAGCGCGTTGCGTTCCCGGATCAGCAGGGCCAGACCCACCAGTCCGAGCAACACCAGGAAGCACACGGCCGGGTCCGAACCTGTCCCCGTGGGTTAGCCGAGCTGCGGGCCGCTGCCCACACCGTCGTGATATCCGGAAACCCCGGAAGCCGCGAATCCGGTGCGCGCCGGGGTCAGAAGAACTGGTCGAAGTTGTCGAAATCGACGGCGCTGAAGGTGCCGTTCTCGACCTGCGCCATCAGCCGCTCCAGTTGGACCCACAGGGCGCCGGCCGTGCCGATCGAGAGCACGAACGACACCAGCAGCGCCGCTCCCGAGGAGAAGCCGAACACCTGGAGGCTGCCGCCGATGAAGAGGGTCACGCCGATCACCACCCCGATGTAGGGCAGGGTGGTGGCGCCATTGCCGAGCGGCAGCAGCGCCAGCCGGTCCTGCTTCCATCCCTCCAGGCGGTTCTGCACGAGACGGGCGAAGGTGAGGCCGCAGAGCACGCTGATCGCCAGCCCCAGGCCGGCCAGCACGTAGGGGGGCTGCAGCAGGGGCGCGTACTCGAGCAGGAACTCCTGGGCATCCAGATCGCCATAGCTGCCCAGGGCCAGATCGGCGGCCGCCTCGCTCAGGTTGACTGGCGCGGAGCTCGGCTCGAAGGGCACAGGATTCAGGAACTGGCACCAGCGACCCTAGCCGCGCCGGGTGGCGGCGCTCAGGCTGGGGCGCTCAGGCTGGGGCAGTCAGGCGGCGGCGGTCAGGGGATTGAGCCGGGCCAGCAGGCCGCTGGCCAGTTTGCGGGCGCTGAAGGTGCGCCGAAGCAGGTCGGCGAGGGCCCGGAGATCGTCGGTGTGCAGGCGGTCATCCCGCACCAGGGTGAGCAGCAGACGCTGGCGCAGGCTGGCCCCATCCGGTCCGAACAGCAGCTTCAGGCCCGAACCGACAACCGGCAGCAGGTCCGTACTCGGGCCGTCATCCTCGAGCACCCCGAGCAGGCTCTCGAGGCGCTCGATCCGCAGGCGACCGTCGCGGTCGAACAGCACCTCGAGCAGTTTCTCGCGCATCTCCGCGGTGTCCCCGGCGAGCAGGCGACGGGCCACGTAGGGATAGGCCACCCGGATGATCTTGAAATCGGGGTCGAGCCGCAGGGCCAGGCCCTCCTGGCTCACCACCGCCCGGATGATTAGGGCGAACCGCACCGGCACTCGGAAGGGGTAGTCGAAGACCAGTTCGGAGAAGCGGTCGGTGATCGTCTTGAAGTTGAAGTCGCCCACGTTCTCGCCCAGGGCGCCACCCAGCACCTCCTCCAGGGCCGGGAGAATCGGTTCGAGATCGGTGCTGGGGTGGAGAAAACCGAGGGTGACGAAGTCCTGGGCGAGGGCGCGGAAATCCCGGTTGATCAGGTGAACCACAGCCCCGGTGAGGGTGAGGCGATCGGCATTGCTGATCGAATCCATCATGCCGAAATCCACATAGCCCACATGGCCGAGGGGACCGGTGCGGCCGGGCAGGGCGAAGAGATTGCCGGGGTGGGGATCGGCGTGGAAGTAGCCGAATTCCAGCAGCTGCTGCAGGCCCGCCACCACGCCGGTGCGGATCAGGGCCGTGGGGTCGAGGTGCCGGGCTTCGAGCACCTGCCGTTCCTGCAGCTTGGTGCCGTGGATCCAGCTGGTCGTGAGCACCCGTTGGGTGCTCAGCTGGCGCTCCACCCGCGGCACGGTCACCTCGGGATGGCTGGCGAACAGGGCGGCGAAACGCTCGGCGTTGTCGGCCTCCTTGCGGTAGTCGATCTCGTCGAACAGGGTGCGACCGAACTCATCGATGATCTCGTCGAGCCCGAATCCCAGATTCAGCGGCAGCAGCGGTGCGGTGAGGATGGCCAGCAGCCGGATGATCACCAGGTCCCGCCGCAGGATCAGGGGCAGATCCGGCCGCTGCACCTTCACGGCCACCCAGTGCCCGTCCGGCAGCAGGGCCTTGTACACCTGCCCCAGGCTGGCGGCCGCCACCGGGTAGTCCGGGAAGAGCTCGAACAGCTGCTCCACCGGGGCCCCCAGCTCCGCTTCGATCGTCCGCAGGGCCACGGCCTGGGGGAAGGCGGGGAGGTTGTCCTGGAGCTGGGTGAGCTGATCGAGCCAGTCCCGCCGCACCAGGTCGGGCCGGGTGGAGAGGGCCTGCCCCACCTTGATGAAGCAGGGGCCCAGGCTGGTGAGGGTGTCGAGGATGCGCTTGCCGAGACGCTGCTGGACGCGGCGGTCGGTGCTGCTGCCCTGCACCAGCAGCGCCAGGGCCAGGCTGGCCAGTTGCCAGAGCACGAAGACGAGCCGTCCGACCAGCATCCCGGGGCGCCTCAGCAGCCAGCGCAGGTCCTCCCGGGGGGCGTAGCCCAGGGGAGCGGGGACCGCCGGGGTCCCGGGGCTGGCTGCGGCGGTCAAGGGCAGGGTCGGATGGGGACCGAGACTCTAGAAACGCGGGACCGGCCGGGTGTTCCGCCCCTCGCCATCCAGGCGTTCCCGCACGGTTTCTCTTCTTTCCTCTTCCCTCTTTCTGTCTCTTCTGTTCGCCCCCACCCCTGCCGCCCTGCCGCTCCACCTGCCGGCCCATGGCCGGGGCCGGGGGCTGCCGCCCGATCTGGCGCGTCTGCTGCGCCAGCGCCCCGGCAGCTGGGATCTGCCGGAGTTGCCCGGGTTCGGGGGGCCGCTGGAGCCCGATGGCGCGGTGGCCCGTGAGCAGCAGGTCTGCGCCGAGCTGCTGGGGGCCGAGCGCTGCTGGTTCGGGGTGAACGGGGCCAGCGGTCTGCTGCAGGCCGCGCTGCTGGCGCTGGCACCACCCGGCAGCCGGGTGCTGCTGCCGCGCAACCTGCACCGGTCCCTGCTGCACGCCTGTGTGCTGGGGCAGCTGCAGCCGGTGCTGTTCAGCCTGCCCTTCGATCCGATCAGCGGCTTGTGGCGGCCTCCGACCCCTGAGGGGCTCGGCCGGGCGCTGGCCGGGGCCCTGGCCGGCGGCCCCCTGGCGGCCGTGGCCCTGGTGGCCCCCACGTACCACGGGTTCGGGGCGGATCTGGCGGGACTGACCGCGGTGGTGCACCGGGCCGGTCTGCCCCTGCTGGTGGATCAGGCCCATGGCAACGGGGAGGCCCTGGCGGCCGGGGCGGACCTGGTGGTGGTGTCCTGCCAGAAGAGTGGGGGTGGCCTGGCCCAGAGCGCGGCCCTGCTGGCTCAGGGTCGTCGCTGGGACGTGGAGGCGGTGCAGCGGAGCCTGCTCTGGCTGCAGACCTCCAGCCCCAGCGCCCTCCTGCTGGCCTCCGCCGCCAGCAGCCTGCGCCATGGCCGCAGCGCTGCGGGGCTGGCCCAGCGCGCCCGGGCCGTGGAGGTGGCGCGACGCCTGCGCCGCCGCTGCCGGGACCTGAACCTGCCGCTGCTGGCCAACGACGATCCCCTGCGCCTGGTGGTGTTGACGGCCGCCCTGGGCATCGGCGGCCTGGACGCCGATGTCTGGCTGCTGGAGCGCGGGGTGCTCGCCGAGTTGCCGGATCCCGGCACCCTCACCTTCTGTCTGGGGGTTGCACCCCCCCGCGGGGTGGTGCGACGGCTGCCCCGGGCCCTCGCGGCGCTGGCCCGATGCCGCGGGGGCGAACCGTTGCCGCCCTTCAGCGCTCCGCCCCTGCCGCAGCTGGGGGAGCCGGAGCTGCCGGTGGGGCAGGCCTGGCGCGCCCCTGCCGAGCGGGTCCCCCTCGCGGCGGCGGCAGGCCGGGTGGCCGCCGAGCCCCTCTGCCCCTACCCGCCGGGTATCCCCCTGGTGATTCCCGGGGAGCGCATCGATCCTGCCCGGGCCCAGTGGCTGCAGGGGCAGGAGCGGCTCTGGCCTGGCCAGATCGCTGATACGGTGAGGGTTGTGGCCAGCTGATGGGAAGGCATCACGGCGGGCTGCGTCCCCGGCCCAGACCTGCCCCTCCCCGCGTTGGCCCCATCCCGCGTTTGTTCGAAGGCCGCCGTTGATGGACGACCCCAGTGCTGCGTCCCCGGCCTCGCCCTACCAGTGGGATTTCGTCACCCCCGGGCTGCCGGACGGGGCCTTCGACGCCGCCCCGGGCTTCAGTCCCACGCCGATGGAACTGCGGGTGATGCTGCTGGCCCATCTGCGGCCCCGGGCCGAGTCCCTCGTCTGGGATGTGGGCGGGGGCACCGGCGCCCTGGCCCTGGAGATCGCCCGGCTCATGCCCCGGGGCCAGGTGCACACCCTGGAGCGGGATCCCGAGGCGATTGCCCTGCTGGAGCAGAACCGCCGTCGCTTCGGGATCACCAACCTGCATATCCATCCCGGTGCGGCGCCGGATGATCTGGCCCGGCTCCCGCCTTCCCCCGACCGGGTCGTGCTGGAAGTCGGCCGCCCCCTGGGGGATGTGCTGCGGCTGGTCTGGCAGTCGCTGCAGCCCGCAGGCCGCCTTGTGATCAGCACCGCCAGCCTGGAGGGCCTGGTGGATGCCACCGATACCCTGGGCCAGCTCGAGGCGCGCGATGTGCAGGTGGTGCAGGCCACCGTCCACCGGATGCAACGGCGCGGCAGCCAGGCCAAGCTGGCCGCCGCCGAGCCGCTGTTCCTGATCGCCGCGGAGCGTCCGTGATCCCCCAACCCCGCACCACCACGTCCCTGCCGCGGTTGTTGAGCGGCTGGGCGGCCGGAGCCTTCGGCTTCGTGGTGGTGATGCTCGGCGGCTGGTGGTTCACGGTGGCGGTGGGTGTGATCGTGCACCTGGGTCTGCTGGAGTTCTTCCGGATGGCCCAGTCGAAGGGGATCCGCCCGGCCACCAAGACCACCCTGGTGGCGGTGCAGCTGCTGCTGGTCTCCACCCAGCTCGCCAGCCATGGCAGCTGGTTCGCCGGCGGCGTGGCGGCCGCGGTGCTGCCGGCTTCGGGGGCGGTGATCTGCGGCTGGCTGTTGCTGCAACCCGTCACCGGCACGATCGCCGACATCGCCGCCTCGGTCTTCGGCCTTTTTTATCTGGGCTTTCTGCCCAGTCACTGGATCAAGCTGCGGGAGCTCCCGGAGAACGGTCTGGCCCTCACCCTGCTGGCCTGCTTCCTGATCGTGGCCACCGACATCGGCTCCTACGTGATCGGCCGGCGCTTCGGCCGGCGCCCCCTCTCGCCGATCTCACCGGGCAAGACCGTTGAAGGGGCCCTCGGTGGGGTGGCCTGTGCGATGGCGGTTGGCGCCGTGGGCGGCACCTGGATCGGCTGGGGCTGGGGCTGGTTGATCGGCGCCGCCCTGGGAGCCGTGGTGGCCCTGTTCGCCCTCGTGGGTGATCTCACCGAGTCGATGATGAAACGGGATGCCGGACTCAAGGACTCCGGCGATGCCATCCCCGGCCATGGCGGCATCCTGGATCGCATCGACAGTTACCTGTTCGTACCGGCGGTGGTGTATTCCCTGGTCACCCTGGCGCTGCCGTTGCCCCTGGGCTAGGGGGACACGGGTCAGGGAGACACCAGGGCTTCGCCCTCCAGCACGATCAGTTCACCCTCCAGCGAGGCCCGTTCGATCCGGATCGCCGGGTCCATGGGCAGGTGCACCACAGCCGCTCCATCGAGGCGGCGGATCGCGATCGTGCCCCCGTCGGCGCCGATCGTGGTCCGGCACTCGACGGGCCGGCCGCCATCGGCTGCCGCCGCCGACAGCACCAGATGAGCGGCCTCGGTCCGGAACGCCGTCACCCGCTGGCCCTCCAGAAGCTGTTCCCCCAGGCTTTCGGCCAGGGGGAGCCACTCCGGCCGCCCGAGCGACTGGCTGAGTCCGCTCGCCGTGAAGCCCACCAGCCCCCGGACCGTGAAGGCCTGGTCGAGCTCCAGCGGCTGGCCACGCCAGAGATGGCCGAGCTGCACGGCGATCGCGCCGCTGCGCAGCTCGGCCCGTTCCAGCTGGAGGCCCTGGTACACCACCTGGGTGGCCTGAAGGCGAACCCCCTGCAGACGCCCCCGCAGCAGGCCGAGGGCCGAGCCCTCCAGTTGGATGTCCAGACTCTGGACGGCCTGGCACTGCTGCCGCACCCACAGCTGCAGGGCGCTGGCCAGGAGCTGCAGCACCGGTCCGCTGGCCTGGGAATCGGCGGCCATGGTCAGCGGGGCTGTCCTTCCCGCCAGGTGGCCGCGACGGTCTCGGGTTGATCGATGTGGGGGAGATGGCCGCAGGCTTCCAGCTCCCGCACCCGCTCACCGAGCAGGGCCAGGGCGGCCCTTTTCTGGGGCTGGCGGAGGATGCGGTCATCCGCGCCCCAGAGCACCTGCAGCGGTTGGGAAGGGAGGGGATGACCGCAGCCCGCGAACCCTCCTGTGCGCGCGAAGCGGCGCAGGGCCTCCCCCCAGCCGGGGGTCGCCAGATGCAGGGAGGCGATCTCGAGCTCCGCCTCACCCACGGCCCGGTCGGGATCGGCAAAGGCACTGCGGCAGAGGCCGCGGCGCACCCCCGGCAATCCCAGAAACCGCACCCCCAGGCCGTCGAGCACCGGTGGCAGCGGCATCGGCCGGCCGGTGAGCCCGGCGGGGGCCAGCAGCAGCAGCCGTGCGATGTGCTCCGGCCGCTGGCGGGCCAGCTCCACCGCCACCGATCCCCCCATCGAGGCCCCGATCAGGCCCACCGGGGCTTCGCCCACACGGTCGCCCAGGGCCGTCAGCAGGGCCCGCAGATGGCTAAGCACCGCCTCCGGCCCGTAGCGGGCCTCCGCTGGCCTGGGACAGAAGCCGAAGCCGAAGAGGTCCGGAATGATCAGCTGGTGCTGTTCCGCCAGCAGGGGGGCGAGACGACGGAACTCCAGGAAGGAGCTGTCGAAGCCGTGCAGCAGCAGCAGCGGCGGGCCCTGGCCGATGACCGCAACCGGCCAGGCCCCCTCCAGGCCGTCGAGCTGCCACCACTGAACGGCCCGGGCCAGGGCCCGGCCCTGGGGGTCGATCAGGCTGAGGGCGGCCCGCTCCACCAGGTGGCGGCACTGCTCCAGCGGGGTCTCAACGGCGGTGGCGGTGATCACGCTGCGGCACGCTCGCCGCTGCAGGTGCTGACCAGGGCGGCCAGCAGATCCACCGGTGTGACCCTGAACGGCAGGTGGTGCAGGTCGGACCCTGGGGCGCAGGCGAAGTCACAGGCCTGCTGAAGTTCTTCGAGGCTGGCTCGCCCCAGGCCCAGCTCGGCCAGGTCGCGCGGGATGCCCAGCTGCCGGAACAGCGGCAGCAACTGACGCCGGGCCTGGGCGGCCAGCTGGTTCCCCCCCAGCACCTCCTCCAGCCGCAGTTGCACGAGGATGCCGAAGCCGACCTTTTCGCCGTGGAGGGCGCCATGGCTGCCGGCGAGCTGGGTGAGCCCGTTGTGAACGGCATGGGCCGCCACGGTGCGGCAGCGGGCCCCACCCAGGCCGCCGATCACACCGGCGGTGAGGCCGCAGGCCTCGGCCACCCGCACCCAGGCTTCGCTGGCCGGTTCGGCCAGGGCCGTCTCCGCCTCGATCAGCAGCTGGTCGCGCAGCACCCGGGCCATCTGCACAGCCTGCTGGATGAGGCCATCGGCGCTTGCCGAAGAACTCACCGAGGCCTCATACCACTTGGCCAGGGCATCGGCGATGCCACTGGCCAGGGTGCGGCCGGGAGCGGTGCGCACCAGGGCATGGTCGAAGACGAGCAGGTCCGGGCAGCGCTGCAGCGCCACATCCCGCTGGAAGGCTCCGTCGCGGCTGTAGACGTTGGAAAGGGCGGTCCAGCCGGCGCAGGTGGCCGCGCTGGTGGGCACGGTGATGCAGATCAGACCATGGCGCTCGGCCAGCAGCTTGCCGGCGTCCAGCACCTTGCCGCCGCCGGCAGCGATGACCGCCTCCACCGTGCTGGCGGCTTCCCTGATCTGGCGGCTGATCCGCGCGAGGTCCTCCTCACAGCAGTCGAACGCCAGGCCGGCCTCACACGGGTTGAGGCCGGCCTGGCGGAGATCCAGGGCCAGTTGCCGGCGCAGGGCCTCGGTGGCCGCTCCCCGGCCCAGCAGCAGGGGTGTGTGGCAGAGGCTGGCTATCCGGGGAAGGGCCCGCAGCCAGGCTCCCTCGCCGCGGATCACCTCACGTGGTGCCACCCAGTGATGGCTGGGCTGCGAGGTCTGCTCGGCGGGCTGGAGGACAGGCTTGCTGAAGGGCCTGGAAACGGCGCGGCTGGATCGCTGCTGGGGCATGGCTGGATTGTAAAGATCGCGCCGTGACCCAGCGAACGGCTGTCCAGGGAGTTTCCAGGGAGCCGGTCCCCGGCCCGGGGACCGGAGCCTCAGGCTCCGGCGCCGGCCAGTTCAGGCTCCGGCGCCGGCCAGTTCAGGCACCGCGGCGATGGGCGCCTGCTTGAGGATCACCACCTGCTTGGCTTCGTTCACATCCACCACGGCGCTGTCCCCTTCTCCGATCCTTCCGGAGAGGAATTCCTCGGCGAGGGAATCCTCCAGCAGCCGCATCACCGCACGACGCAGCGGGCGGGCCCCGTAGGAGGGGTTGTAGCCCTCCTCCACCAGCCGTTCCTTGAAGGCCTCGGTGACCGAGAGGTGGATTCCCTTCTCGTCCATGCGTCCGAACACCTCCTTGAGCATGATCTCGGCGATCTCCTTGACTTCGTCGCGGGTGAGCTGACGGAAGACGATGATCTCGTCGAGTCGATTGAGGAATTCAGGGCGGAAGTACTGCTTCAGCTCCTCATTCACCAGGGACCGGATGCGGTTGTACTGGGTGTCTTCGACATCGCCACCTGAGAACTCGAAGCCGAGGCCGCCGCCACCCTTCTCGATCACCTTCGAACCGATGTTCGAGGTCATGATGATCAGGGTGTTCTTGAAGTCCACCGTGCGTCCCTTCGAGTCGGTGAGGCGTCCGTCTTCGAGCAACTGCAGCAGCAGGTTGAACACATCGGGGTGGGCCTTCTCGATCTCGTCGAACAGCACGACGGTGTAAGGACGCCGCCGCACGGCTTCGGTGAGCTGGCCGCCCTCGTTGAAGCCCACGTAGCCCGGAGGCGAACCGATCAGCTTGCTGACCGTGTGGCGCTCCATGAACTCCGACATGTCGAGCCGGATCATGGCGTCCTCGCTGCCGAAGAAGTAAGCCGCCAGCGACTTGGTCAGCTCCGTCTTGCCGACCCCGGTGGGTCCGGAGAAGATGAAGCTGGCGATCGGACGGTTGGGGTTCTTGAGGCCCACGCGGGCCCGGCGGATCGCCCGGGAGACGGCCTTGACGGCTTCGTCCTGGCCGATCAGGCGCTGGTGGAGGGTCTCCTCCATGTTCAGCAGCTTGGCCGACTCGCTCTCGGTGAGCTTCTGCACCGGAACGCCCGTCCAGGACGCCACGATGTGGGCGATGTCCTCTTCCGAGACCATGGGCGAACGGTCCGGATCGGAGAACACCTCGACCGCGGCTCCTTCGGGAGCTTCGGAAGCGGGTTGATCATCCTTGCGGGCCTGCAGGATCGTGCGGATCTGCTCGCGCAGCTCCACCTCCTTGTCGCGCAGTTCACCGGCCTTGGTGAAGTCCTGCTCGCGTACGGCCTCCTCCTTCTGCTTCTGAACGGCACGCAGTTGCTTGTCGACTTCCTTGGCCGCGGGCGGCAGCTTGGAATTCATCAGGCGCACCCGGCTGCCGGCCTCATCGATCAGGTCGATGGCCTTGTCGGGAAGGAAGCGGTCGGAGATGTAGCGATCCCCCAGGGTGGCCGCCGCAATCAGGGCTTCGTCGGCGATCTTCAGCCGGTGGTGCTCCTCATAGCGCTCCTTGAGGCCGCGCAGGATCTCGATCGTGTCTTCCACGGAGGGCTCGCCCACCATCACCGGCTGGAAGCGGCGTTCCAGGGCGGCATCCCGTTCGATGTGCTTGCGGTACTCATCCAGCGTGGTGGCACCGATGCACTGCAGCTCGCCTCGGGCCAGGGCCGGCTTGAGGATGTTGGCGGCGTCGATCGCCCCCTCGGCGGCACCGGCGCCGATCAGGGTGTGGACTTCATCGATCACGAGGATCACGTTTCCGGCCCCCCGGATCTCCTCCATGATCTTCTTGAGGCGTTCCTCGAACTCACCGCGGTACTTGGTTCCGGCCACCAGCAGGCCGATGTCGAGGGTGAGGACCCGCTTCTCCTCGAGGATGTCGGGAACATCGCCGGAATTGATGCGCTGGGCGAGCCCCTCGGCGATGGCGGTCTTGCCGACGCCGGGCTCGCCGATCAGCACGGGATTGTTCTTGGTGCGGCGCCCCAGGATCTGGATCACCCGCTCGATCTCGTGCTGGCGGCCCACCACGGGGTCCAGCTTGCCATCGGCGGCCTGCTGGGTGAGGTTGCTGCCGAACTCGTCGAGGGTGGGGGTCTTGGTGGAGCCCTTGCCGCCGCCTCCGGCGGCCACCTCGGCGGTCTCGCCCAGCATGCGGATCACCTGGGTGCGCACCTTGGCCAGGTCGACGCCGAGGTTCTCCAGCACCCGGGCGGCGACACCTTCACCCTCGCGGATCAGGCCCAGCAGCAGGTGCTCGGTGCCGATGTAGTTGTGGCCGAGCTGGCGGGCCTCCTCCAGGGAGAGCTCCAGCACCCGCTTGGCGCGGGGGGTGAAGGGAATCTCGACGGCCACGAAGCCGGAGCCCCGCCCGATGATCTTCTCCACCTCGACACGGGCGTCCTTGAGGTTGACCCCCATCGACTTGAGCACCTTGGCGGCCACGCCGGTGCCCTCACCGATCAGACCCAGCAGGATCTGCTCGGTGCCCACGAAGTTGTGTCCAAGGCGGCGGGCCTCTTCCTGGGCCAGCATGATCACCTTGATGGCCTTCTCGGTAAACCGCTCGAACATGGGCCGGGGCCTGTTGCAAGTTGATCCAACCTATCAGGATTAACCGGAGCGGTGTGGATGCGGTGGCTTCAGATCGAGAATCCCAGTTGCTGCAGGCCTCCGCTGCGTTCTCATTGCAACTCAATGCGGCAAATACTGGCCGCTGAGGAATAAGAAAAGGCGGTTATCCACACCCATCCGGCTGTCGATCCCCATCCCCCAGCCGCAGCCATTGGATCAGGGCATCCTCGCCGTTGCGGTAGTAACCGCGACGTCTGCCGGCCGTCGTGAAGCCAGCCCCCCTGTACAGGGCGATCGCGGCACGGTTCTCGACCCCCACCTCCAGGGTCGCCCGGGCGGCTCCGCGCCGACGCCCCTCCCGCAGCAGTTCCCCCAGCACCCGCCGGCCCAGCCCCTGGCGGCGCCGGTCCGGCAACACGGCCACCAGGGTGATGTGGAGCTCATCGATCACCAGCCAGGCGCAGCCCACACCCACCAGCCCATCCCCCGCCCAGAGCCCGATCCCGGGCCGGCCGGGATCGCCCAGTTCCGTGTGCCACTGCTGTGGGGTCCAGAGTCCCCGCAGGCACTGGCGATCGAGGGCGAGACACTCCTCCAGGTCGGTCGGGGCCAGGGGAGCCGACCGCAGCCCGCCGGTCGGGGGTGGTGCCTGGCTCACGGCCCAGCTGCGGCGGTGCTTCCGTACATTCTTTCGTGACGTCGATCTCCGAGAGCCGCGCTGCCGCCATGGTGATGTCCAGCGAAACCGTCACCGGCGCCGAGTCGCGGCCAGGTCAGTCCCCGGTTCCCTCCGCCCAGCCTGCTGCCGCCGTCGCCGCCGCCCTGCGGCCCTTCGAGCCGGAGCGGGACACGGCGAGCCCCAACCGCAACCTCACCCCGCTCACCACGGCCCTCGATGGCGAGGGCCGTCTCCAGGTCGGGGGGTGCACGCTCAGCGAGCTGGCCCGCACCTACGGCACACCGCTGTACGTGCTCGATGAGGCCACGCTGCGGGCCACCTGCCGGGCCTATCGCCAGGCCCTTGCGGCGGCCTATCCGGGTCCGTCCCTGGCGCTCTACGCCTCCAAGGCCAACAGCTCGCTGGCCATCACCGCGATTGTGGCGGAGGAAGGCCTCGGGCTGGATGCGGTGTCCGCCGGGGAACTGCTCACCGCCCTGGGCGGCGGCATGCCGTCGGAGCGCATCGTCCTGCACGGCAACAACAAGAGCCGCGAGGAGCTGGCCCTCGCGGCCGTCCAGGGGGTGACCGTGGTGGTCGACAACTGGCGTGACCTCGAGCTTCTCGCCGAGCTGTCACCGTCGTTCGAGCAGCCCGTGCGGCTGATGCTGCGGTTCACGCCGGGCATCGAGTGCCACACCCACGAGTACATCCGCACCGGCCATCTGGACAGCAAGTTCGGTTTCGATCCCGATCAGCTGGAGACCGTGCTGCACCACCTGCTGGGCTGCCCCTGGGCGCAGCTCACCGGCCTGCATGCCCACATCGGCTCCCAGATCTTCGAGCTCCAGCCCCACCGCGACCTGGCGGGGGTGATGGCCGACGCCCTGAAGCTGGCGCGGGATCTGGGCCATCCCGTCACCGACCTGAACGTGGGCGGAGGGCTGGGGATCCGCTACGTCGCCAGCGACGATCCGCCCAGCATCGAAGCCTGGGTGCGCACCGTGGCCGAGGCGGTGGCGGAGGCCTGCCGTCAGCGCAGCCTCGAGCTGCCGCGGCTGCTGTGCGAGCCCGGCCGCTCCCTGGTGGCCACGGCCGGCGTCACGGTCTACACGGTGGGCAGCCGCAAGGAGATCCCGGGGATGCGGACCTACCTCGCGGTCGATGGCGGCATGAGCGACAACCCCCGCCCGATCACCTACCAGTCGCTGTACACCGCGCTCCTGGCCGACCGTCCGGGGGCCGAGGCCTCGGAGACCGTCACGGTCGCCGGCAAGCACTGTGAATCCGGCGACGTCCTGCTCCGGGACATCGCCCTGCCCCCGGCCACCAGCGGCGATCTGCTGGCCGTGTTCGCCACGGGGGCCTACAACGCCTCGATGGCCTCCAACTACAACCGCATTCCCCGCCCCGCGGCGGTGCTGGTGCACGAGGGCCTGGCCGATCTGGTGCAGCGGCGCGAGCAGCCGGAAGACCTACTGCGCTACGACGTCCTTCCCGCCCGCCTCACGCCGGTAGCCTGAGGCCAGGATTGGGTTCAGGCGTGACCGGGCCGTGGCTTGGTGGTTGGCTTCGGTTCCTGGATGTCCGCCTGCTGCTGGATCTGCTGTTCGCGACCGCCCTTGGCGTGGTGGTGCTGGGCCGGGTCACCGAGGCCCGCACCCTCTGGTTGCTCCGGGGCTATCTGCTGCTGGTGGCCTTCGCCTGGGTGGTGCAGCGCTACGCCAGCCTGCCCCTCACCAGCAAGCTGGTGGACGCGCTCGTGCTGGCCTGCAGCCTCACCCTGGCCATCCTCTGGCAGGGGGAGCTGCGCCGGTTGATGGAACTGCTGGGCACCGGACGGATCGGGGTCCTGTTCGGCAACCGTCGCCGCGATCAGCTGGCCTCCGGCTCGGTGGCCGTGCTCAGTGAGGCGGCGGGACGGCTCTCCCAGTCGCGCCGCGGGGCCCTGATCGTGGTGGATCTCGGCAGCGACCTGCGGCCCGAGGACTTTCTCAACCCCGGCATCCCGATCGATGGCCAGCTCTCGGTGGACCTGCTGCTGAATCTCTTCGCCGTCGACACCCCGCTGCATGACGGAGCGGTGCTGGTGAAGGCGAACCGCATCCTGGCGGCAGGGGTGATCCTTCCCCTCTCCCGCCAGGGGCTCAACCGCTACGGCACCCGCCACCTCGCCGCGCTCGGCCTCACCGAGCGGTTCGACCGCTGTCTGGCGATCGTCGTCTCCGAGGAGACCGGCACCCTCGCCCTGGCGAGCCAGGGCCGGCTCGAGCGGCCGATCACCAGCAGCCGCCTTCACGATCTGCTCACCAAGTCCCTCGCTCTGCCCGCGGGGCGTAGCGTGGCCAAGGACACGCCGGATTCACGCGGATGAGTCGCGCCCTGGCGACCAGCAGCCCCACCCAGAGGCATCCGTTACCCGCGGGCCTGGATCCTGCCCGGCTGCCTGCCCACGTGGCGGTGATCATGGACGGCAACGGCCGCTGGGCCTCCCAGCGCGGCCTGCCCCGGGTGATGGGCCACCGGGAGGGGGTCGAGGCCCTGAAGCGCACCCTCAGGCTCTGCAGCGACTGGGGCGTGGGGGCCCTGACGGCCTACGCCTTCTCGACCGAGAACTGGAACCGCCCGGGAGAGGAGGTGCGTTTCCTGATGGCCCTGTTCGAGCGGGTGCTGGAGCGGGAGATCGTCGCCCTGGAGCGGGAGCAGGTCCGCATCCGTTTCCTCGGTGACCTCGAGGCCCTGCCGCGCGGCTTGCAGCAGCTGATCGCCGATGCCACCGCCCGCACGGCGGCCAACACCGGCATCCATTTCAACGTCTGCACCAACTACGGCGGCCGGGCCGAGCTGGTGCGGGTCGCCCGCCGGCTGGCGGAGCGGGTGGCGCGCGGCGAACTGGACCCCGCGGCGATCGATGAAGGCTGTTTCGCCGCCGAACTCCACACCGCCGGCCAGCACGATCCGGACCTGCTGATCCGCACCAGCGGCGAGCAGCGCATCAGCAACTTCCTGCTGTGGCAGCTCGCCTATGCCGAGCTGCACATCACCGATGTGCTCTGGCCGGACTTCGACGGGGCGGCCCTGCTGCAGGCCCTGCTCGACTACCAGAACCGCCAGCGGCGGTTCGGCCGGGTGGAACCTGCCGCCTGAGCGCCTTGCCCTCTCCAGCCCATCGCCCGTTGCCCGACGCCGTGATCACCCGACCGCCCATGCGCCACGACTGGACCCGTGCCGAGATCCAGGCGTTGCTGGAGCTGCCGCTGATGGATCTGCTCTGGCAGGCCCAGCAGGTGCACCGCGCCGCCAACCCCGGCTACCGGGTGCAGCTGGCCTCGCTGCTCAGTGTCAAGACGGGCGGCTGTGAGGAGGATTGCGCCTATTGCCCCCAGTCACTGCACCACAGCGCCGACGTGGCCGGTCGGCCGGAGCTCGCGGTGGCTCCGGTGCTGGAGCGGGCCCGCGCCGCCAGGCAGGCGGGGGCCCACCGCTTCTGCATGGGCTGGGCCTGGCGGGAGATCCGCGACGGCGCCCCGTTCGAGGCGATGCTGCAGATGGTGCGGGGCGTGCGGGAGCTGGGGATGGAGGCCTGTGTCACCGCCGGCATGCTCACCGATGCTCAGGCGGCGCGGCTGGCCGAGGCGGGCCTCACCGCCTACAACCACAACCTCGACACCAGCCCCGAGCACTACGGGCGGATCATCACCACCCGCACCTACCAGGAACGCCTCGAAACGCTCGAGCGGGTGCGCCGTTCCGGTGTGACCCTCTGCTGCGGCGGCATCATCGGCATGGGGGAGGGGCCCGAGGACAGGGCCTCCCTGCTGCAGGTGCTGGCCAGCCTGAACCCCCATCCCGAGAGCGTGCCGATCAATGCCCTGGTGGCGGTGGAGGGCACTCCCCTGGAGGAGCAGCCGGCGGTGGACCCCCTGGAGCTGGTGCGGATGGTGGCCACGGCCAGGATCCTCATGCCCCACTCCCGGGTGCGCCTCAGCGCCGGGCGGGAGCAGATGAACCGGGAAGCGCAGATCCTCTGTCTGCTGGCAGGCGCGGATTCGATCTTCTACGGCGACACCCTGCTCACCACCGGCAATCCGGACGTGGCGGCCGATCGGGCACTGCTGGCGGCCGCCGGGGTGCGGGTCGAGGAGGCGCCGACCGAGCCGCTCTGCCTGGCATGAGCCTGCGGGTGGCCGCCTTCTACCGCTTCGCCGCCTTCGAGCCGGCCGAGCTGCCGGCGCTGCGCCGACGGCTCCTGGGCTGTGCAGAGGCCGGCGCGGTCAAGGGCACGGTACTGCTGGCCCCGGAGGGGGTGAACGGCACGGTGAGCGGCCCCGCGGCCGCCGTGGAGGACCTGCTGGCGACGTTGCGGGCCGAGCCGCGCCTGGCGGCCCTGGAGGTGAAGAGCGCCCAGGCCCCCGCCCAGGCCTTTCACCGCTTCAAGGTGCGCCTCAAGCGGGAGATCGTCACGATGGGAGAGGCGGGCCTGCAGCCCTACCTCTCGGCGTCGGTGGGCACCCACGTGGCCCCCGACGCGTGGGATGCCCTGATCGAGGATCCGGGCACGCTGGTGATCGACACCCGCAATGCCTACGAAGTGGCGCTGGGCAGCTTCGCCGGGGCGATCGATCCCGGCACCCGCAGCTTCCGCGAGTTCCCCGACTGGGTGGAACGCCAGCTGCGCCCCCTGGTGGAGGAGCGGCGCCCGCAGGCGATCGCCCTCTTCTGCACCGGTGGGATCCGCTGCGAAAAGGCCACGGCCCACCTCTTGCGCCAGGGCTTCACGGGGGTTCATCACCTGCACGGGGGAATCCTGCGCTACCTGGAGCAGCATCCGGAGCAGGGCAGCCGCTGGCGGGGGGAGTGCTTCGTGTTCGACCAGCGGGTGGCCGTGAACCACCGGCTCGAACCCGGCGAGGCGAGCCTCTGCCACGCCTGCCGCATGCCGCTCACCGCCGCCGACCGCCAGCTGCCCAGTTACGCGGCGGGGGTGAGCTGCCGCCACTGCCTGCACCTGCACGACGAAGCCGACCGTCGCCGCTACGCCGAGCGCCAGCGGCAGATGGACCTGGCCAGGCAGCGGGGTGAGCCCCACATCGGCCGAAGCTTCAGCCTGCCGGCCCAAGGTGGCGCCTGAGCGCCGACCGGCGGAGGGCCTGCCGGTGCTCTACAGCTTCCGGCGCTGTCCCTATGCGATCCGGGCGCGGCTGGCCCTCCGTGCGGCTGGTCTCGAGCCGGGCCGGGATCTGGAGGTGCGGGAGGTGAGCCTCAGGGCCAAGCCGCCGGAGCTGCTGGAGGCCTCCCCCAGGGGCACCGTGCCGGTGCTGGTGGAGCGGGAGGGGCGGGTGCGCGACGAGAGCCTGGCGATCATGCAGTGGGCCCTGGCCGGGGGCGACCCCGAGGGCTGGCTGGGTTGGGATGGGGTCGAGGCGGCGGCCTTGATCGCCGAGAACGATGGCCCCTTCAAGCACCATCTGGATCGCTTCAAGTACGCCGCCCGCTACGGCCCAGCGGGGGAGAGCCGGCGGGAGGAGCACCAGGGCGCGGCCCTGGCGATCCTGAGGGGCTGGAATGCCCGGCTGGAGCGGGGTGGCTGGCTGCTGGGCCCGCGGTCGTCGCTGGTCGACTGGGCCCTGCTGCCCTTCGTCCGCCAGTTCAGGAGCGCCGATCCGGCCGGCTTCGATCGCCTCCCCGGCCTGCGGCCGCTCCAGGACTGGCTGGTCCGATTCCTCCAGGGCCCGCAGCTCGCCGCGGTGATGGCGGATCCCTGGGCCAGCCGCCATCCCTGGTGGTCGCCCCGCTGGCTCTACCACCTGGCTCTGCAGCCGGAGTGGCAGGCTGCCCGGGCTGCGGGGGGCTACCGACGCTCCACCCGGGGCCGGGACCTGGCGGAGGTGGGCTTCATCCACGCCAGCTACGCCCACCAGGTGGCGAGCACGGCCCGGCGCTTCTACGCCGACGCCGGCGCGGTGGTGCTGCTGTGTCTCGATCCCGTCCGGCTGGCGCAGGTCGGGGTGGAGGTGCGGCCGGAGCCGGCCCCGGGCACTGGTGAGCTCTTCCCCCACCTGTTCGGTGCCCTGCCGCTCGAGGCCGTGCTGTGGGCCGAGCCCTACCGGCCATGACCTTCCCGTTGGCGCAGATCGAGCAGGCGGCGGCCCGGCGCCGGCTGTTGCTGCGGCTGCAGGTGGGCCGCCTGGCGGGGGTGGGCTGGACGCTGCGCGTCGGCGTGGCCCGCCGCCGGGATCCTGGGCGGCCGGGCGATGGGCTGGTGCTGCTGGGAGAGATGAAGGGCTGGGCGCTGCCGCTGGCGGATGGGCTGCGGCTGGACACGCTGCGGGTGCAGGGGGAGGACAGCGCCGGGGTGGGCGCGTTGATCTGGGCCGCCACCTTCGCCTGGGCGCTGGAGGCGACCCCCTGCCGCCGGGCCAGGTTGCTGGCGATCCGGGATGGGGAGCGGCAGCACCGGCGGCTGGTGCGCTACTTCCGCCAGCTGGGCTTCGAGCCCGTGCGGGAGCTGGGAGCCGGCGCAGCCGATCTGCCCGCCCGGCTGCTGTGGGGTGGGGCCGGCCTGCTGATGGTGGGGGACTGCGCGGAGGGGCTGCGCCGCAGCGCCCGTCGCCTCGGCAGCGTTCCGGGGCCGCTCGAGGAACCCCCTAGGGTCAGCGGCACGGACCCTTTGCCGCCCTAGCCATGGACGTGTTGGACGCGATCTACGCCCGCCGGGCGGTGAAACACTTCGACCCCGACCACCGGCTCACCGCGGAGGAGGAACGGAGGTTGCTGGAGGCCACCATCCAGGCCCCGACGAGCTTCAACATTCAGCACTGGCGGTTCGTGATCCTGCGCGATCCAGCCCTGCGGGCCACCATCCGCAAGGACTACGGCAACGATCAGGCCCAGATCACCGATGCGTCGCTGCTGGTGCTGTTCACGGCCGACATGAAGGCCTGGAGCAAGCAGCCCGAGCGCTACTGGGCCAAGGCCCCCCAGCCCGTCGCCGACCTGCTGGTGGGCTGGATGGGCCCGTTCCACGAAGGCCGGGAGTGGCTGCAGCGGGATGAGGCCCAGCGCTCGATCGGCCTGGCGATGCAGACCCTGATGCTGGCCGCCACCGGGATGGGCTACCAGAGCTGCCCGATGATCGGCTTCGAGATCGAGAAGCTGGCCGAGCTGATCCGCCTGCCGCAGGAACATGTCATGGGGCCAATGGTGGCGATCGGCCGGGGAACCCAGGACCCCTGGCCCAAGCCCGGCCAGCTGCCCCTGGAGGACCTGGTGTTCGAGAACGGGTTCTGACCCGCCGCGGGGGCCCCGGCTGGGAACTCAGCGCTTGGAGAAATCGATCAGGGGGCCAGCCGGCACCACGCCGGAGGGATTGATCATGGTGTGGCTGGCGTAGTAATGGCCCTTGATGTGCTCCATGTTCACCGTCTCGGCCACCCCGGGAACGTGGTAAAGCTCCCGCACGTAACGCCAGAGGTTGGGGTAATCGACCAGGCGACGCAGGTTGCACTTGAAGTGCCCCACATACACCGGATCGAAGCGCACCAGGGTGGTGAACAGGCGCCAGTCCGCCTCGGTGAGGCGATGGCCCAGCAGGTAGGGCTGTTCCGCCAGGCGTTCCTCGAGGGCATCGAGGGTGGCGAACAGGGGCCGCAGGGCTTCCTCATAGGCCTCCTGGGTGGTGGCGAACCCGCAGCGGTAGACCCCGTTGTTCACGGTCTCGTAGATCCAGGCATTGAGCTGGTCGATCTCCTCCCAGAGATCCTCGGGGTAGTAGTCGCCGGGGGCGGTGCCGAGAGCTTCGAAGGCGCTGTTGAACATGCGGATGATCTCGGAGGATTCGTTGTTCACGATCCGCCCGGTGCTCTTGTCCCAGAGCACCGGCACCGTGACCCGGCCGCTGTAGTGAGGGTCTGCGCTGGTGTAGATCGTGTGGAGGAACTCGGCCTTGTGGATCGGGTCCGGGACCACCCCCTCGCCGGGATGGAACGTCCAGCCCTGGTCCCCCATGAACCAGTGCACCACCGACAGGGAGACGATCGGGGCCAGGCCCTTGATGCTGCGGAAGATGGCCGTGCGGTGGGCCCAGGGGCAGGCGTGGGAGATGTAGAGGTGGTAACGGTGGGGTTCGGCCCGAAATCCCCCCTCGCCGCTGGGCCCCGGCCGGCCATCGGGGGTGACCCAATGCCGGAACTGGGAGGCCGAGCGCACGAAGCGGCCGCCGGTGCTGCTGGTGTCGTACCAGCGGTCGTGCCACACCCCGTCGATCAGCAGACCCACGCCCCTCTCCCAGCGGCGCTCACCGTAACGAGCAGGCGCGCAGGCGGGTTCCGCTAGACAGGGAGGCTGACGGCACCGCCCCCATGCTCCGCTCCTTGGCCACGGTCGCGGCATCCCTGGGGGGGCTGGCCCTGTTGGTGTGGTTCATGGTCGTGCTGCTGGATCTCAAGCACCTCCAGTCCGGCTTCACCCTGCCCACCCCCTGACGGCGCGCCGGAGCCATGCGCGGCATGAAAGCCTTCGTGGTGGAGCGGTATGGGCCGCCAGACGTTCTTCAGATGAAGGATGTCCCCTTGCCCACCCCCCGGGCCGATGAGGTGCGGATCCGTGTCCATGCCACCACGGTCAGCTCAGGCGACTGGAGGATGCGCAGCCTGGAGGTGCCGCCGGGTTTCGGCCTGATCATCCGGCTGATCGCCGGATTCAGGCGCCCCAGGCAGCCCATCCTGGGGATGGAACTGGCCGGGGTCGTGGAGGCGCTCGGCCGCGATGTGGACCGGTTCCGGGTCGGCGATGCCGTCATCGGCTTCAGCGACGCTGCCATGGGTTGCCATGCGGAGTACTGCTGCCTGCCTGCCGCGGGGACGGTCGCCCCCAAGCCGAGTCACCTCTCCTTCGAGGCGGCCGCCGCCCTCTGCTTCGGTGGCACGACGATGCTGGACTACTTCCGCCGCGCCGGGCTGCGGCCCGGCGAGCGGGTGCTGGTGAACGGGGCTTCCGGTGCCGTCGGCACCGCGGCGGTGCAGCTGGCCCGGCACTGGGGCGCCGATGTGACGGGGGTCTGCAGCGGCGCCAACCTGGATCTGGTGCGATCGCTCGGGGCCCGCCAGGTCATCGACTACACCCGGGAAGACTTCACCCAGCGCGGTGAGGTCTATGACGTGATCGTCGATGCCGTCGGCACGGCTCCCCTGGCCCGTTGCCGGCGCTCGCTCAAGCCTGGGGGCCGCCTGCTGCTGCTGGTGGCCGGCCTCCCCGACCTGATGCTGAGCGGCTGGCACTCATGGATCTCGCGCCGGCGCGTGCTGGCGGGCCCGGCCTCGGCCCGGGCCGAGGACGTGGCGACCCTCGCGGCTCTGGCGGAGGCCGGGGCATTCGAACCGGTGATCGACCGCTGTTATCCGTTTGCCCAGATGGTGGAGGCCCACCGCTATGTCGACACCGGTCACAAGCGGGGCAATGTCGTGATCACCCTGGCCGGGATGGCGCCAGCGCTGGCGGGCTACGGAATGTGAGGGGCATCTGCCCGCCCGGAGGGCTGTGCATACGGTCTGGGTGAACGTTCCCTCCCCGCTGCGGCACCGCGATGACTGAGCTTGGCCAGTGCCCGTTCTCGGGCCACGCCGCGGCCACCGCCGCGGCCCGCGGTTCGGCGAACCATGCCTGGTGGCCCCACCAGCTCAATCTCGGGATCCTGCACCAGCACGCCCCGGCCTCCAATCCCCTCGGGGCCAGCTTCGACTACGCCGAAGCGTTCAGCCAGCTGGATTTCGCGGCCCTCAAGCGCGATCTCCTCGCCCTGATGACCGACTCCCAGGACTGGTGGCCGGCCGACTGGGGGCACTACGGGGGGCTCTTCATCCGCATGGCCTGGCACAGCGCCGGCACCTACCGCACCGGCGATGGCCGCGGCGGCGGCGGCACCGGCAACCAGCGTTTCGCGCCGCTCAACAGCTGGCCCGACAACGGCAACCTCGACAAGGCCCGGCGCCTGCTCTGGCCGATCAAGCAGAAGTACGGCAACCGCATCTCCTGGGCCGATCTGATCATCCTCACCGGCAACTGTGCGCTGGAATCGATGGGCTTGAAGACCTTCGGCTTCGGCGCGGGCCGCGTGGACATCTGGCAGCCGGAGGAGGACACCTACTGGGGCCGCGAGACCAGCTGGATGGGGGACGAGCGCCACAGCGGCGAGCGTGAGCTGGAGAATCCGCTGGCCGCGGTGCAGATGGGGCTGATCTACGTGAACCCCGAGGGCCCGAACGGCGAACCCGATCCGGTGGCCTCCGGCCGGGATGTGCGGG
>NZ_JBKKKY020000049.1:0-22035 GCF_046613545.2 Aphanothece microscopica RSMan92
CCGCCGCTGACGGTGGTGGGGGCCACAACCCGCAAAAGTCTGCTGTCAGGTCCGTTGCGCGACCGCTTTGGCATCCAGATGCACTTCGGCTTTTACGATGAAGAGGCGCTTTACCAAATCGTGCGCCGCTCCGCGGAAATCTTAGGCGTCACGGTGGAAGGCAGTGGCGGTCACGAAATCGCCCGGCGCTCCCGCGGGACTCCGCGCATTGCCAACCGATTGCTCCGACGAGTCCGTGATTTTGCGCAGGTTGCTGGGCTCACCGCCATCAACCAATCGATTGCCGACCAAGCCCTAGACGCTCTAGAAATTGACGAACTGGGGCTCGACCGCCTGGACCGCGCCCTGCTGCACACTCTGGTGCATAAGTACGGCGGTGGACCGGTGGGGCTGGAGACGCTCGCCGCTTCGACCGGGGAGGACAGCGGCACCATCGAAGATGTGTGCGAGCCTTATCTTCTGCAGCTTGGCCTTTTAGCCCGCACCCCCCGGGGGCGCACCGCCACGGCGGCGGCGTATCGCCACTTAGGCGTACAGCCTCCCGCGCGGGCGGATGAGCCGTCGTTGCCGCTTGATTAGGTCAGGTCTTTATCGCCTTATCAGTCGTGATTGGGAGGGCGAGGCTCCGTCCGAGCCGTTTTCTTGCAGCCCCCGTGCCACTGACGTGACTCCGCCTCGTCAGTGCTTCCTCGGAATGAGGGGAGGGCGAGCCTACTGGCGAGCCGAGATCATGGACATCGCTCCGCGCTGTCCATGGCACCCAATCTTCTCAAGAACAGGAGGGCGAGGCTCCGTCCGAGCCGCCTTCCCCAGGTTCTTGACACTCATCTGGCAACAACTCTTCAGAGCTTGCGCAGTGTCGGCTCGGACGGAGCCTCGCGCTCCCATCACCGATACAGAGAAGGCCCCCCAAAAAGGAAAAACCTACCCTCCGAACCCACCAACGCCGCCCAGCCGCTGACCGCGTCGCCCGGTGCCAAAATCGCCATTGAACGGAAACGCCTTCAGCCGGAAGAAGATCCCGATCTGCCGCCCCGGACGAAAGCCCGCCCGGTAGTCGCTCAGTTCCAGCACCAACTCCGAACAGTGCATGTCCCAGACCAGAGCGTACTGCTGGGCTTCCATCTGCCGGGTGTAGCCGTTGTAGTTCAGCAACACATCGGTGGAAAGTCGGCCCCATCGAAACGCGGTCATCTCAAAGCTCGCGGCCGCCCATTGGCTCCGACGACCATCGTAGCGCACACCCAGCGCAAATTCGGTCTCGCCGACCCGGAACAGGCTGTCGGCCCGAAACGTCCCCCAAACCTGCGCGAACGTATCGTAGAGCCCCGCAAACCGAAACTGAGAAGTCGCCCCTCGATAGTCGGCCCCGAGGCTCACCACTTGCCAGGGAACCTGACCCCGATCCCCTTGCAGCACATCGTATCCACTGCTGGCCCGGGCGCTCCAACCCCGCCCGGCCTGCCAATCCAAATCCACCGAAAACGCATCGGTGCGGCCCGTGCGGTCGATGGCCAGAGGCGTAAAGCCAAACTGGCGCAGGTTGCGGTAGTTGAGGCTGGCTCGCGAGCGCGGCAAGAACTCCCAATCCAGCCGACTGCCGTACTGCATGACATACTGCGCGGTGCCGTCGCTGTAAAGGCCCTGGAAAAATCGGCCGTCCCAGTTGATGCCAAGCGCGTTGGAAATGCGATCGCGCGCGCCGCCCCCGATTTCGAAAGTGGTACGGGTCACCGCCCCGGCGGCCGTCTGCTCATTGATCTCTCCGATGGACGTCGCCAGTCGAAACGGCACTTTGCGGCCCGCGGTTCGACCAAACAATCGGGTCGAGTCTGAGCTCAGACCAAACAGAGGATTGCGATCGGTGAGACCCGAAAACTGGGCGTCGCCCCCGGCCGGAATGGCCCGCTGCACAATGAACTCTGCCTCAAATGCCCCCACCGGACGCCGCGCCTGAAAGTTCAAGTCAACCCGGCGGCTCCGGTTGATGGAGGTCGCGCCCGAGCGCGCAAAGCTATCGTTGTAGGTGAGGCCAAGTTGCGTGTTCAGGCCGCCACTCCAGGCCCGAACATCAGAAAAAGTCGTGCTTTGGCTCACCGATTCAAAAGCCGTGGTTGCCGTCCCGGCCCTGAACCCGCTCAGGGTGGTGGTGGCCCCGCCTCGGCTCAAGGCATAGTTGAATCGGGCATTCGTGAGGGTGGTTTCGGGCGCGGTGAGGTAGTTGTTGCGCTGCCAGGTGGCATCTAAATCCAGCCGACCCGATCCAATGCCCTGCTGGTGATTCCAGCGGGCCAAGCCGGTCTGAGCCTGGTTGCCAAACAGCCCGTAAATCGAAAAGAGGCCCGACGTCTCGCCACGGTACCTTAGATCGCCCCCGGTGCCAAAGCCCAACCGAGTCATGTAATCCAGCCGGGTATCCCAGGTGTCTTGCCCGCGCAGCAAAGAGGTAAATCGGCTTTTGATGTAGTAGCCCTCTTCGCGGGTTTGCCCGAACTCCGGGATGTAACGGGGGCGGTCATCTATGAGCGGGATGACGAGCGACGGCAGACTGAGCAGCGTTCGATCGAGAACCCGAATCCGAAGGTTTTTGAAGACAACCCGGTCGCCGGGCGTGACCTCGGTTCGTTCGGCTTCAAACGTAAAGTGGGGATGCTCCCGATCGCAAGTGGTCAGCACCCCGTCAACGACATGAAAGTGAGTGCGCGGGTTGGCCACCGCTCGCTCGGTCAGTTCCCCCCCGCCCCCTTTCACGTACAGCGGAGCCCTGGCCACGCCTCCCGTGCGTTCCGGCGTGATTTCGGCTTGGCCTCGCTCAAATGTGTAATTTCTCTCCCGGAAATTGACCACGATCGATTCCGCCCGCACCCGCTCTTGATTTTGCAAGCCGTCTAGTCGGGCATTACCCTTTAACTGGTAAACCTCCGTCGCCCGATTGCCCTCGATCCGGTCGGCTTCCAGCTGGTAGCCCCGGAACCGCAGAACCACCCGTCCCTCCCACACGGTGACATCCCCCCGCGTGCTAATCCGCGCAGCATTGATTACGGTCAGGGGCTCGCCCGGATTGCCGACCGGCGGCGGAAGCTCCTGGGGAATCGGGGTCGCGCCCGGGCCAATGGGAATGTCCACCGGGGGAGAAGAACCCCGCTGACGCAATGCTTCGGCCGCCGCCAGGCCACCTCCGGTCAAACCTCCGACCTGAGCCCATGCGGCCACCGGCAAACTCACGACAACACCCAACGACCAGCCGCGCATCTACTCCACCCCTCGGCTCAACCACAACCCCAGCAAACCAAAGGCCGCCGCGGGAAGCCAAGCCGCCACCACGGGCGGGAGCCAGCCGTTCCGGCCAATGATGGTCGTGGCCACGATGTGGACGTTGTAGTACAGCATGATGGTGATAAAGCTGATGACAAGGCCTTGGAATGCACTGGCCCGGCTGAACCTCACCGCCAAAAACGCCGAGACCACCGCGAACACCAAACAACTGGCCGCAATAGAGAAACGTTCGTAGAAGGTCGTTTCGATCTCGCGGGTGCTTTGCCCGGCAATCCGGGCGGCTTCAATGCGCTCCCACAGCCCGCGCGCCGTTTCCAATTCGGGTCGGGCCATGCCCATCAGGTCTTGCAGGTCGATCCGCTGATTGATCACCACCGTTTCGGCATTCCGAATCCAGTTCAAAGTCTCCCCACTCACGATGTAGACCGCCGGGTTGGGAATCGTCCACACGCCTTTGCGATAGGTGGCCTCGGGGGCCATAAACAGGGTGATCTGACCCGGTTGGGGTCGGTCAATCAGCATCACTTCGCGCAAACGCAGATCTTCCCCGCGCTCCCGCTCCACCTGCCCGATCGCGGCCACGTAAGGGGGCAAACGCAGCATCACGTTTTGCTCAAACCGCGGCATCTGGCCCAGCATCATCAGGTCGGCGCTCAGCCGAAGGTGCTGTTGGGTGGTGCGCGGAACCACGCGCTCACTGATGAACCAACTGGCGGTCGAGATGGCCAATCCCCCCACCCACACCATAAGCAAGGCGCGCCGAATCGAAACTCCGGCACTTCGCATGGCGTTCAGCTCGCCCTCGCGCACAAATCGCGAGACCGCAAGCGAAGCCCCCAGTGCCACCCCGGTCGGCAAGGTGTAGGTCAACCAATACGGCATTCGCAACAACACCAGCTGCACAATCGCCTGCCCGGGGATATTGCTCACTTCAAGCTGTCGGTAAACGGCAATGAACTCGTTGGCGGCAAAAAGCAACGCAACGACCAGCGTCCCGGCCACCGTGGGCCAGAACAGTTCGCGCAATACCATTCGGTCGAGTCGCTTCAACGTCGCCTCACCGGGAACACCGCTCCCAACAGAAGGACGCACGCCGCGACCGTTGCGATGGCAATAAGCCCAATCCGCAGGGAGTTCGGCAGAGAAAGGGCCGCTAACCAAGGCAGACCGAGCGCAACGGTCACCGCACCCAACCATCCCAAAATGATGCGCCGACCGCTCGCCGGGAGCACAATACGGGAGCGAAAGTGCGCTTCTAAAAACCCATAGCCGCACTGGGTGCAAAGCACTTCATGAGCTTGATTCATGGTGCCGCACTTCGGGCAGACCAGCTCAACCTCTCGAGGATCTTGGGTCAGGTACGAGCGCCAGGTGCTCACCGACCGGTGCTCATTTTGAAAGGAGTCCGGGGGCATGGTCGACAGGCACTTGTCGCCGATGGCCACGGCCTGAGTGATCATGCCCCGGTGATAAAGCTTTTCGGCTAAACGAAACCGGGCCGACCAGTTTTGTGGTCTTTGGTAGAGCTGAGAATAGATCCCTTCGACTTGCTCAATCTCAATTTGCAGCATTTGACGCTGCGTAATGAGCCGCATCAAAATGGGAAACAAGACGGCGGTCGCGAGGGTGATTCCAAGGGTTGCGTAGCCAATGTACAGGTTCGGCGGACGGATGGCGGCGAAGAGTAGAAACAGCCCCACCGCAATGCAAAGCCCGGCCGTAATTGCATCTTCCTCGCCCAAAATGGCCCAGCGCAGGTGCATCACTGTCCACCCCGCCACCATCAACGTAACAATCACCGCAATCACGATGAGTTGAGGGTTGATGAGGAGCTCGTCGAAGTTCACCGGCGTTCTCCCTAGGCCGATGACTGCTCATCAGGGGCGGCGGGTTCTCCGCTCTTGACCTCTTTACGGCCAAATTCGAACCGCTTTTCTTCTCCACGCATCAAGCGACCGACATTTTCGCGGTGCTTAAACACGACAAACGCAGCCAGCAACCCAAACACCACTAGGTACGGGATCGAAAGCTGAAGCACGACTGCGCTGATCACCATGGCGACCACCGCAATCAGTGACCCAAGGCTCACGATGCGGGAAAACGCAAACACAATCCCAAATACCAGCAGCGCGATGCCCGCAACCAGCGGCTGTGATCCCACCAGCAGACCCAGACCGGTGGCGACCCCCTTGCCGCCCTTGAATCCCAAGAAGGGCGAAAAGATATGGCCGAGAACGGCAACCACCCCGGCGATTAGACCGAACTCGGGGCCGCTCAATCCCCACGCGCCCGAAGGCAACAGCAGTGGGGCCACCAGGCACGGCAAGGCGCCTTTGACAACATCGAGAAGGAGCACCACCGCCGCCGGCCCTTTGCCCAACGTGCGACCGACATTCGTCGCGCCGATGTTCTTGCTCCCGATGGCGGTGACATCCACCCCCATGGCCCGACCCACCAAGTAGCCAAACGGGATCGCGCCCAAAAAGTATGCGCCCACCAAAATCGCCACTTCAATCACGTCAACACCTTTGCCCGCATGGCTTCCCACTCCGCCCGAATTCGCGCCCGATCTTCGGCGTGCGACTTCAACAGCGATGGCACCGAGTCAAAGCCCTGCCATTCGGCCAGCGCTTCCAGTTTAGCCGGGGCCGGGGGCCAAGATTCATCCGGATCTTCACTCACGGCTCGCCATTGTCGCACGGCTTGGCCCCGGTGATGGGCGACCAAGAGTTCGCGAGCGGTAGAGCCTGAAAAAAGCCCGGCCTGAACCAGCGCCGCTAAACGTGATGCCGCATCGGCGGCGCCCCCCTGCGCCTCCGCCCCTAAATGGATGAGCGCCACCCCCAAGAGCCATGCAAAATCGTCGCTCCCCCCCGGGCCGAGCTTAAGGTCGGAAGGCCCCGCCGCCCGTTCTCGCTCAATCCGCAGCTTCATATGTCCCAGGTGCGCCCGCATTTCGGCCGCCCACGCCCCGGGGTAAGCAAGGGCCCGAACCTGCCCGAGTCCGGCGGGGGAGCCCACCACCAACCGACACCGGCCCAGGGCAAACCGCTCCCAAGGTTCTAAGTGCTGGGCGGCGTACAGCTCAAGGGCCGAGGCCCGGGTCGCCAGCCGACCAAACCGCCCTTCGGGCCGCAACCGCAGGTCAACCTTCATGGGAAGATCAGACCACGCTTTGAGCCACTGGGTGACCGCGGCCTCGGCCGCATCGGTGGGAACATCCGCGTCGAACCAGACAAGGGCATCCAAATCGCTGGTCGTCAACAGATCTTGGGCGCCCCAGCTCCCCAGAGCAATCACAGCCGAATGCGCCGGATCAAAGCTCCAAGTGGCTTGGGCGACGGCATCGGCCACATCCGACAGGCGTTGCCCCAGCGCGGGGCCTTCAGGCTCCAGAATCCCGGCCGCCACCGCCCCCCACCAGGCCGAGCGCACCAAGTCGGGATCGGCCCGGGTCAGCCGCATGGGCTCCAACACTTCTCCGCTCAAAAGCCTCTCGGCCAAGCCGGGCAGTCCGCGCGAAATCTCCAGCAATCGGGGGGCAAACTTTTCTAAAGCTTGCAATCGACTCAGGCTTTCCGGATTGGAGACCAGAACTTGCCTTGTTCCCGGGGCGGGCAAGGCCTGAACCCATGCTTCAATGGCCGGAGACCATGCGGCCTCGGCAGGCGCGGCAAAAGGAAAGAGCTGCTCATACCATCCCCGGACCCGATTCCTGAGTTCACTGAGGTTGTGGTCGAGTTCGTCCCGCGTCAGGCCCACGCTCTGCGCAATGGCCGTCTTTGCGGCGGCATCGCCCGGCAGTTGGTGTGTCTGCTGACCGTCCAAGATCTGCGCCCGATGCTCCAGTGTCCGCAACCGAATCAAGTCGTTTTTGAGGCTCTGCACGGCGTCGCTCGGGAGCGCGCCAAAGGCGCCCAGCGCATCCAGCGCATCGAGGGTCGGCTTGACCGTCAGCCCGGGCTCGCGATCGCCCAAAAGCATTTGCAGGGTCTGCACCAAAAACTCAATGTCCCGAATTCCACCCCGACCGCGCTTGAGGTCGTTGACATCCCCGAAAGATTCCGTCCGTGAGCGCAGCGCATGCAGCCCTTCCAGCACGGCTTCGGACCGCGCGCCCCGAAAAATGGTGCGTCGGCGCAACTCTTCCCACCGCGCATCGAGTTCGGCCGCGGGATCAAGCAGCCGGGTGCGAATGAGGGCCAAATGCTCCCAAGGTTCGGCGTACCTTTCGTAGTAGGCCTCCAGATTCCGCATGCGGCTCAAAAGCGGTCCGGTGCGACCAAACGGGCGGAGTCGCAAATCCACGCGGTACAAATCGCCGCGCCCCATGCGGTCGGCCAGGGCGGCCCGATAACCTTCAGCCCACCGCAAAGCCCATTTCTCCGTCTCTTCATCTGCGTCGTCACGAAGCACGAAGAGCAGATCAACATCCGAGAAAAAGTTAAGTTCATGCCCTCCTTGTTTCCCAAATACGGCCACGGTGACGGGGCAGACTTCGGGAAGAGTCTTCCCCACCCTCTCGGCCCGCGCTCGAATCTGACGCCAAACCAGATCACGCGCCTCCATCAAGAGGGCGTCGGCTAAATCGCTGAGCCCGCGCCAGACCTCAGGCTGCGGAACCAGGTCGCCTACATCGAGTGCGGCCAACCGCACCATGTGCCGCTGACGCACAAATCTCAGTCGATCCAACTGGTGGGCGTAGCTGCCGGTCGCCCCCATGAGGCGCTGCACTTCGGCCCGAATTTGCCCCACGGAGGGAGGGTGCAGCAAGAAATCCGGATCCAGCATCACATCCACCAGCTCCGGGTTTTGCACCAGAACATCGGTAAAAGATCGACTTAACGTGACAAGTCGCGCCAGCGTCTGCGCCAAGATTGGACTGGCCTGAAGGAGATCGATCACCGCCGCAGGAGAGCTCAATCGATCCAGCACATTCACAAATCGAATCGCCGCATCGTCGGCCACAGCTGACCCATGGAACCGCTCGTCGATCCACGGGCGCAAGGGCCGCAAAACTTTATCTTGGAGTCGGCGAACCGCGTCGCCCACCCTGGCCTCGTCCGAAAAGGCGCTCATGCCCGCTTGCGCTCCGTCTTGGGCCAGCGGCAGATCGACCTCAACGGACACTCGGGGCACCGCGGCGCTTTGGCCTGGCAGGTCAATCGACCGTGTTGAATGAGGAGGTTGTGGGTGGCAAACGCGGCTCCGGATGGCATCACCCGAGCCAGATTCGTTTGCACGCGCTCCGCCGATTCCGTCGTCGCCGCCCACCCGAGTCGCTTGACGACGCGCTCAACGTGGGTGTCCACCGGACACAGGTCGCGTCCCAAGGCAAAGCACGCAACAATGGCGACCGTCTTGGGCCCGACTCCCGGGATGGCTCGGAGCCATTCGACCATCGCCTCGGTTGACCAATCGCGCAGGGGCTCCAGCGTAAAGTCGCCAAAGGTTGACTCACAATGGCGTAGAGCGGCCTGGATGGCCTTGGCCTTTTGCCCCGCCAGTCCGGCCCGTTGAATCACCCGCTTCACGTCCTCTACATCCGCCGCGGCCAATTGGCCCCAGTCGGGATAGGCGGCCCGGAGCCGGGTGAAGGTCGGAAAGGTAGTGATATCCGCCCCGTGCTGGCTGAGAATGCAGCTGATCAACTCATCGAGCGGATCAAATCGAGGAAAGTAACGCGACGCCCCGTAGGCTGTGCTTAACGTGTTCAGAACGCCGGGCAGATCGCGCCGCGCCCGTTTCCAGCCCGCCGATATGGGTTTGTCTACCGCCGCCGCGCGCCCCGCCATCGCGTGCATGGTACCGACTCGACCGGGCCCCTGCCCTCCGAGTCATCCCCGTTTCCACCGATACTTGAGGCGGATCAATCATCATGAGCACGCCGCGCAGACTTGCCGTCATCATGGCCGGGGGATCGGGGGAGCGTTTCTGGCCCGTTTCCACGCGCGAGCGTCCGAAGCAGTTTCTGAATCTCTCGTCCCCCGAGGCAAGCCTGATTCAAGAAGCGGTAGGCCGCGCCGAATCAGCCGTCGGAGCGGGGCATGTGGGTGTCGTGACCGGACGTCATTTGGCCGCCGCCACCCTGGCCGCAAATCCCCAACTCACCCCTGACGAAGTGTGGGCCGAACCGGCCAAGCGCAATACCGGAGGCGCCATGGTGTGGACCGCCGCCAATGTGATGGCGCGCTACGAGGATTGGGCCACGGTCACGTTGGCCATGCTTTCGGCCGACCATCGGATCGGCCCGGAAGCCCGCTTTGTGGCCGACGTTCGCCTGGCGATGCAAGCCGCCGAAGATCACGGGGCCATCGTCACCATTGGCATTCAACCCACGCGGGCCGAAACCGGATATGGCTATATTGAAACAGCCGAACCTATTCCTTTAGTGGCCGGGGTTCACCACCCCGCCATGGTGGAATCGTTCCGCGAGAAGCCCGACCGGGCCACCGCCGAACTCTTCGTGCAGACCGGTCGATTTTTGTGGAACAGCGGCATGTTCTTTTTGACCATCCCGACTTTGCTGGCGGAGATGGAACACGCCGCTCCCGAACTTGCGGCCGCCACCCGGGCCATCGCCGGGCACTTGCGCGCCCACGAAATGTCGGCCGCGGAGTCTGCGTTTGCGGAGCTTCCGGACGTCAGTTTTGACTACGCGGTCATGGAGCGGGCCCGCAAGGTGATGGTGGTCGCGGCTACGTTTGACTGGGACGACCTGGGCAGTTGGGATGCGGTCGCCCGCACCTATCCGGCCGATGCCCAGGGCAACGTGGCGCTGGGCACTCTTCGCGCCGAGGACGCCGAGCAAAACGTGGTCTATGTGGACGGTACCAATCAGTGTGTGAACTTGCTGGGCGTAAGCGATTTGGTGGTGGTTGTCACCGAAGGCCAGGTTCTGGTTTGCCCGAAAGACCGGGCGCAAGAGGTCAAACGCCTGGCTCGACCGGCCCCATAGTCCAAACCCTTTCGGAAAACTGCGCTTTCTGCCCGTCTAAAGCCGTCTTTTGATCGGGCGGAACCTGACGAGACCCGTACATTCACCGATACTTCTGGCAGGGATCTTGCATCCCCTCCTCTTGCGCCGCCGGGTAGAATGTTCGCTAGTCGGCCAGGAAGGAATCCGCCGATGGCTAGCCTTATGACAAATGCCGCGACGACCCAAGTAGACCTGCCGCAGGGGCAGGGCCTGACCCTGGGTGACTTGACCAAAACGATTTCCCGGCAGAAAGGGATTTTTTGGTCCACGCTCATCTTGTCGATCCTGATCGGCGGGATCCTTTCGGTGGTGCTGCCGCCCCAGTTCGCGGCGGCGGCGGAAGTGCTGGTCACAGGTCCTTCTAACAACGGTTTGACCAGCGGCCCCGGCCAGGTTTTGAGCGAAATTGCGCCGCCGAACACCGGCTTTACCATGGCGACCTCGCTGGAAATTCTCCAGTCGCAACAGCTTTACTTCACCGCGCTTCAAACCGCCGGCATCGCGATTCCCCGCACCGAGCAAGAATTGGAGCAGCTTCCGCGCATCACCATCCGCCAAAAGCGCGATTCGCAAGTGTTTGTCGTGATTGCCGAAGGTGGAAACCGCGACCAAGTTCAAGAATTGGCGGCGAGCTACCCCCGCATTCTTCAAGACTATCTGGATAACCAAGTCCGCGACACCATCAGCCGCGGGGTTGAGTTCGTTCAAGGCCGCAAGAACGAAGAAGAAACCGCTCTCAAGGCCGCTGAGACGGAACTCGCCCGATTTAAGTCGACCAACGGCATTGTGGATGCCCGCGCTGAACTTGAGCGCCGCCTGAGCTCGGTGAACGCCATTCAGCAACAGCTGATCGATGCTCGCGCCGCGGCGGCCCGCAGCGAAGCTTCGCTTTCGGAACTTGAGCGACTTCTGGCGCAGACGACCAAGGTGCGCAACCGCGTGCTCACCGGTCAGAACAACGAACAGTTGTTCCGCAACCGGGAACGACTGAGCGAACTGAGAATTCAACGCGAAGCTCTGGCCACTCGGTACACCGATGAAGCCGAGGCGATGAAGGAGATCAACGCCCAAATCAAGCGTCAAGAAGAGCTGATCGCCGAGATCGACAAACAACTCAATCAGTCATTCACCGAATCGAACCCCGAATACGATGTGATGCTGCGCCGGGTGGCCGAAGCTCGTTCGGAGCGCGATGGTGCCGTCCAACGCCGCAACGAACTGGAAGGCCTGTATGCCGAAGGCGATCGCCGAGTCAAGGAACTGGTGAACTACGACACCACCGTTCGCGAACTGGATCGTCGGATTGCCCTTCACCAAACCAGCCTGCAAGATCTGACTCAGCTCAGCGAGCGGTTTAGCCTGCGCGACCAACAAATCACCGCTTCGGCCACCTCGCTGACGCAGTCGCCGCTGGCCCGCCAAACGCGACCCAACACGCTGCTGAACCTGGTGATTGCGACCCTGCTCGGCTTCACCTTGGCCGCCATCCTGGCCCTGGCCCGAGATGCCGTGCAAGACAAAGTCAACACGGTCGAAGAGGCCTACGTGCTCAGCCGCAAGGACATCCTGGCTCGCATCCCCGAGCGAGCGGGCGCTAAGAGTCCGCTGATCACCGATCCCCAGACCAGCTTGGCCTTTGAAAGCTACCGCGTCTTGCGTTCGGTCATTGGCTTCTCTGCCGCCTCAGAGCCGATTAAGTCTTTGCTGGTGACCTCGACCTTGCCGAAGGAAGGTAAGACTGTGGTGGCTTCGAACCTGGCCGTCGCCTACGCCCTCAACGGCCAACGCGTGTGCTTGGTGGATGCCTCGTTCCGCAACCCGGCGGTTCACCGCATCTTCAACAAGAACGATAAGCCCGGTCTCGGCGATGTGCTGCTGGGCAGCGCCACCGTGGACAGCGTGCTTTCCGATACGCCCGTCCCCGGCCTGCAAACCGTGAATGTGGGCACCACGCCCGCAAACGCCACCGAAGCCTTGGGCAGCGCCCGCATGAAGTCGATTTTGGACGAACTGGAAAATCGGTTCGACATGGTCATCATCGACACCGCCGCGTGCCTTGCCTTGGCCGATACGCCTTCGCTTGCGCCTCTCTGCGATGCTTCGATCATGGTGGTTCACCTGGGCAAACCCAGCAAAACCGAGTTCAGCGAAGCGGTGGGTCTGCTCCGCGCGGCTTCGCCTCGCATGCTTGGGGTGGTTCACAACCGCCTGCGCGCCCGCATGACGCGCCTGACCAAGGTCTAAGCCTCGACCTCATCATCAGCCTGGAGGAGACAAGAACATGGATACCCAAGCCAACCTCTTGCCTCCTCCGCTTATGACGGGGACGCAAGATATTCCGGCCTCGGCGCGACGCCTTCCCCACCTTTTTCTGCTCGGGCTCTTCATTATTTTGCCGGGCCTTGAACTGGTCGCTGCCGTGACCGGGGGCGAACCTGATCTCTTCTTCTCGGCCATGTGGGCCGTGTTGATCATCCTCGCCTTTTGGGGTGAAAGTTACGGCCGGGTGGTCAGCGGACTGCTGGCCGTCGACATTGTCCTGCTGGCCTGCACGATCTCGGGATTCCCCGGGATGTACGCCCAGCTCGGTACCGCCGGCGTCTTTTCAACCCTTGCCTTTGGCCTGTTCCTCGTCATCCGGAACATTTGTACATTCATCATTGCTCCGCGAAGCCGGGTCTTGATGAGCATGGATTATCTCAAGATTACGGTCGGCTACATGTACGCCGGCGCCCAGATGATCATGCTCGCGAGCGTTGCATTCTTCGCGACTCGGGGCGCCCTTGGGCTGTCGAACCGTCGTTTTTTGGCTGAGGACTGGCTGCACCCCAACAAACTCGGGGTCTATGCCGGTTTGGCCATCCTGCTCTCGTTTGTGGCCAAAGAGATCCCGGCCTGGATTCGCACTCTGGGGGGCCTGCTCGGGCTGTACATGCTGTTGCTTTCGCAGAGCCGCGCCGTGATCCTCACCGTGCTCGTGGTTGGCTTTGCCATCTGGATTCTCTCCCTCAAAAATCGATCGGGGAAGGCGCTGATTTTGAGCTTGGTGAGTGCATTTGTTCTCGGCACGGCCCTCATCGCGTTCGCCCCGGCCCTGGCCGAAGTCGGTCCGATCAAGAGCATGATCGACCGAACCGACCGCGTTGACCCCACCGCCGGACGCATCGACGTCATGCAGGTTGCGGCGGAGGAATGGACTCGAACCCCGTTCTCCACCCTATTTGGATATGGCTACCGAAACGGGATCTTTGTGGATAACGCCGTTTTTAGCTACGGGACTGAAACCGGCGTGATTGGGCTTACCCTTTACGCCGCATTTATGCTGGCGGTTTTGGCGGCCAGCATCCGCATTTACTACATTGCCAAAGACCGAACCACCGAACGGCTGGCGATGCTGACCATTGTGCTTGGGTTAGCGGTGATTGTCCGTGGTCTGGCCGAGCGCTCCCACGCGTTCCAACTTTCCGACTTGGTCTCGAACTCGTTCGTTTTCTCCTCCGGACTTCTCTTTGCCTCCCAGTTCGCCAAGAAGCGGGCCCGCGCTCCCCAGCCGGCCGCAATCGAACCCGAAATCGCTACCCCGGTTCTGCAGCCAACGCGCTAGCGGCGATTCTCCGCGCCTCAAATCGGAAGCGGATGAGCGATACCAAGAAGAATGCAAATGCGCCCAGGGCAAGCGCATTCAACACCCCTGCTAATCCATAAGGGCCCAGCCACGCGAGCATCAAAACAACCTGTAACGCTGCCTTCCCGAGCGAAACGTAGCCAAACCACCACAAGTCGGCGGTCACATTCACCAGGTTGCGCGCGGCGCCTTCAAACAGGAGTCCGAGCCCCAAAGCCAGGGCCGACATGGCGATGGGCCAGGTGATCTCATAATCGGGAAACATGATGGACAGCACGGGTTGCGCCGCCACCAAGCCAAGGAGGGCCAGACCCGCGGAAAAAGCGGTAAGGATGCCAAGCGACTTGATCACGACCCTGCGGGGCCAAGCCGTCTGACCTTCGAGCAACGTCTTGCGAACCGCAGGAACCATGGGGGCGAGAATCATTTCCGGAATGGTGCCCCCCACCCGGGCAATTCCGAGCAGGATGGTGGCGAGAGCAACCGTCTCCTTCGTCGTTTCGCCCAGGATTCGGGTCGCTCCCGCCATCCAAGCCATCTCGCTCAACATGTACACGGTCGCCGCCAGGTTTGCGGCCAAAAGTTGCTTGGATTCCGGCACCTTAAGCCAGCGAAACCCCCGCCACAAATGCGGAAAGTCGCGGAAAAAGAAAATCGCTTGGATCGGCCGTACCAAAAGCGTGGCACCGAGCAGCGCAAGGGTCACCAAGAACACCGATGGCCACGACTGCAAAAAGCTCACAAGCAACAGGATCTGCAAGGAAAAAGTGGCTAAAGCCCCCAGTCGCCCCTTAAAGTCTTGCAGTCGCGCCGTGTAGTACTGGTCGATGCCCAAGAACAGCGAGGACGCAAAAGAGAGTCCGGTCGCCAAGAAGGCCACGTCTACAACCGCGCGCCCCGACTCGCTAAAGGCACTCCCAAAAAGCAGAGTAGGTGGAGCCGCGATCAAGAGGAGCGCGATGATCGAGTGGAGCAAGATGGCGAATAGCAGGTTTGTCCACCAAGAGCTCCAAAACCAGTCGCATTCTTCATCCTTTTGGGACTCTTCAACCTTGGAAAGAATCACCAAGAGCCCCGGCCCGTTGCCCAGGTTAAGCGTGTTCACCGTTCCCAGCAAGCTATTGGCGGCCCCGAACAAGGCGAGCTTGCCCTGCAGCACATTGAGCACCCAAGGCATGGTGACGAACTGAAGCAGAAAACCAACGATTTTCGACGCCGCCGAGACGAGTAAAGCCTTCTTGAGGCCTTTTTTCGCCCGCACCTGCAAAGAATCAGGAGCCGAGGTCACCTCTGGCTCCTGATGGGTTTCTGCGTTCATACGACCAAGAATACCGCTGGTCGATATGCCCGATTACAAAACGCCTTTCGTCGTTTCGTTCGCCTGATCCAAGAAGGAGATCGCGTAACGAATGAGCGTTTCCCGGTCGACATCGGGCGTCATCGCGATAAAGCGATAAGAGAAACCGACACCCGGCTTGCCCTGGGTCAGCTGATGCATAAAGAAGTCCAGCTTCGCTCCCTGGTAGGTGTTGAACCGACGCGGAGATCGGAACAAGTAAATGGCATCTTGCTCACGGCCATCCTTATACAGCAGCATTTTCGAGACCACCACCTGACCTCGGGTACGCGTATTCAGCAGTACCTGCTGCATATTGCGAACCTCCCAGCCCTGAGCGGTGAAGCAAACCTGCTGGTCATGGAAGGCATCCATCGAGTCGCCCGCAATCACCACCACGTCAATTTCCCGACCGGCTTCGTCCTTCACGCGCTGGGCGGCAATCCCAATCGGATCCAGCTTCTCGTAGGACATTTCATCCATCTTGTAGCTGATCTTCGGGTTAGCGGAATCCTTAGCCTGCACCCGGAAGCCTTCCACCTCGGTCGGCATCATCTCAACCAGCCAAGATTCCGGCTGTCGAGGGAACGACTGCTGATAGAACAGACCTGCGGCACCGGTGAGGGCCAACAAGGCAAAGGCGGCAATAAACTTCGGATTCATACTTTCCAACCAAGTCCTTTAGCGGCGATGTAGAGCAAATAGAACGCGAGAACCAAAGTACCGTAGCTGCCGTAATCGTGCATCCACATTCCGGCATCATGACCGCCCTGGTTGCCCACCACTCCAATGAGGGCGATGCGCAAGGCGTTGATCGCAATGCTGAGCGGAATCGCCAGCGCAATCAGAGTCAAGTTGCCCCACCATTTGAGCCGGGCAATCATGATGATAAACATCACGCTGCTGGCCATGGCCAGGGTCAGTTTCATGCCGCTGCAAGCGGCGGCAACGTTCAACGTAAAGTTGTTGAGGTCGATGATCGTCGGGGCCCGGCGGAAGGGGTCAAAACCGGCCACATTCAAAATGTGGTAGGCACCTTCCGTCGAAAGGATTTGGGCACCATTCGTATTGTTATCCACAAAGCTTGTCCAAACCGGCAAGCCCAAGGTGGCAAAGATCATCAGGGGAATCGAGACCAGCACCCACCGGAAGCCCATGACAAGCCAAATCACGCAGCCGGTCATGGCCAGCATGAGCAGCGTCATCACGGAGCCAAACACGCCCGAATTCGAGCCGATGATGGTCAGATACATGATCGCCAGCATCGGAACGATGGCAAACCAGGATCCCTTGATGGGAATGTGCTGCAGCCGATCCCAGTTGGCCCACACAATGTAGGCAATTGCAAACGGGATCAAGGGTCCGTGTTGGTACAGGGTGTCTGGGTCTGTCCATTGCATCCAGATCAACTGGAACAATGGCCAAAACGCAAAAATGACCGCCCCGGTGAGCAGCAAGATGGCCTGCGTCACTGGCATCTTGAGAATTTCGAGCGCTTTCTCAACCGAAAAACCGCCTTCAGCGGCGGGCGCGGGGCCCGTATCCGGGAGCTTATCGGCGGCGTCTTCTGCCATTCCTGCCATCAGTCGTTCATTCTCCTATCCGTTGCGGTGGCCCACCAGCGCACCCTTTCTTTCAACCCGCTATGGCGGCGAAGGGTTCCCGGCGAACACCGAATGTTCTTACGTCTTTTCGGAGCAAAGGCCGTGCCGCATGCCCCGACAACGGTCAGTTCTGCCGCAAGAACCAGCACAAATACAAGTGCCGCCCCGAACCGAAGGGGAACTTCGGCGCGATGGCGGCATGGTACCCAAGAGCGCGTTTGGGCAACGTTCAGTCTCAGTCCAAAAACCGATCGGGGGTCGCCCAGTCGGGGCCGGCGGAGGCAAACGCCTTGGGCTGAGCCCATTCCACGTGCTGGCTCGGCACAATATCGATGCCCGCCCATCCCTTGGCCGCGTACATTCCCGAATACGCGATGTACATCATGGCCGCCACAAAGGCGATGAATCCCAAGCCCTTGATCTGGAACTGCAAGATGTCGAGCCATTCTTGCTCGGCCATGCTGGCCCACACCGATTGACCGGCCAAATCGTTCCGCAGACCCTTGCGTCCGGCTTCGGGACGAGCCTGGTCAAACGGAATGATGATAATTTCTGTCTCGCGGGGTTGAAGTGCCGCCTTGCGTAACGCGCCCATGTTCCAGTTATCGGAACAAAAAGCGTGCCAACCAGACGGCACCTGACCCGCAAAATTACTCGACCGTCACCGATTTAGCCAAATTACGTGGTTGGTCGATCTCACAACCCCTGGCCCGAGCCATGTGATAGGCCAAAAGTTGAAGCGGAACCACGGTCAGCAAAGCGTTCAGGGCAGGATCGCCCGCGTTCGGAACGGTCAGCACCTCGTCAGCCACGCCGTCTAGGCTGTGGTCATCTTCGGTGGTCAGCGCCAACACATAGCCGCCTCGGGCCTGTACTTCCTTCATGTTGCTGGCCGTTTTCTCGCGGATTCCCTCATCGGTCGCCCCAAATACAGCCAACACTCCATCCTCCACCAAAGCCAAGGGGCCGTGCTTCATCTCTCCCGCCGGACACTCTTGGGTCGGGACGTAAGCGATCTCCTTCAGCTTCAGCGCGGCCTCGAGCGCAACGTGGGCATCGGCCCGACGTCCGAGGAAGAACACCAGCGGAGGCGCCTTGAATCGCTCGGCAATCTCCTTCACCTTGGCCTCGTTCTCAATCGTTTCCTGAACCAAATCGGGGAAGCGGCGGAGCTCGCGCACCATCTCATCGGTGCGGAAGCCCGGGGTCTCCTTCACTTGGGCAATGTGCAGCGTGAGCAGCGTGAACACCAACACCTGCGCCAAGTACGCCTTGGTACTCGCGACCGAGATCTCCGGGCCCGCCTGGGTCAAGACAACGCGGTCAACCTCGCGGGCGATGCTGCTGCCCACCACGTTGACGATGCCAAGGGTGCGGATGCGGCGCTGCTGACACAGGCGAAGGGCCGCCAGCGAATCGGCGGTTTCGCCCGACTGGCTCACAAAAATCGCCAGGGATCGGTTAGAAAGCAAGGGGTCGCCGTAGCGGAATTCCGAGCTAAAGTGCACGCTCGTAGGGAGCTGCAAAAACCGCTCGAACATGTGCTTGCCCATCAGGCCCGCGTGGTAGGCCGTTCCGCAGGCAATGATGTCCACCCGGTCGATCTCTTGCCAGACCGGGTCGCTGAACAAGCCGTCGAGTTTGACCCGGTCGCCCTCCAATCGACCCGCCAAACACTGACGCACCACATCCGGCTGCTCATGAATCTCCTTGAGCATAAAGTGCTCGTAGCCGCCCTTTTCCGCGGCAGCCACATCCCAATCCACTTCAAACGGATTGGCTTCAACCGCGCGGCCATCGAGTCGTGAGATTTCCACCGCGTGTTCGGTCACCACGGCGATCTCATCGTTTTCCAAAATCCGCACCCGACGGGTGTAGGGCAACAACGCCGGGATATCGCTCGCGACCATGTTTTCCCCCTCCCCAAAGCCGATGACCAGGGGGCTCGCGTTACGCGCACATACAATCTTGCCGGGCTCGCGAATGCTCATCACCACAAAGGCAAACGCGCCGCGCATCTTCTTGACGGCTCGACGCACCGCCTCTTCTAGGCTGATTTCAGCCTCATATTCCCGGCCAATCACATGGGCGGCAACCTCCGTGTCGGTTTCGCTCTGGAACACGTGGCCGTGCCGAATCAGCTCTTCTTTCAGCTCAAGGTAGTTCTCAATGATCCCGTTGTGAATCAGAGCAATGGTGCCCGATTGGTCGTAGTGGGGGTGGGCGTTGCGATCGGTCGGACCTCCGTGGGTGGCCCATCGACTGTGGGCGATGGCCATGTCGCTCGTCGGCTTTTCTTCATCCACCAGTTTGCGGAGCTCGCCCAGCTTTCCGGCCCGCTTGAGAGTCTTGAGCCGACCATTCTCGCGGAAGGCAACGCCTGCGCTATCGTAGCCCCGATATTCCAGGCGCTTGATCTGATCGAGCACGACCTCCACCCCGTTTTTTTGACCGACGTACCCCGCAATGCCACACATAATGAACCGTAGGATACTCTCCCCGCGAAAAACCCTCCCGTCCCGGATCATTCGCTCCCAGAACAACCGCCCCACCGGCCTGCACACACTCCCTTAAGGTTCCGACGTTACAATGGGAAGATCACCCGCGCAAGCGAGTGTGGATGGAGGATGTATGGGCCAAGGACTGCCAGTCCGCAAAGTGTTGCAAGTGCACAACCGTTACCGGTGGAGTCCGGGCGGTGAAATTTCGGTTCTCGAAGCCGAAGCCGCCCTCATGCGCGCCCGCGGGGTGGAAGTCGCCCAGTTCTTTGTCGACAACTCCGATGACGCCGTTTCCGGCCTCAAAAACAAGCTCAAGACCGCGACCGACTGCGTCTGGTCACCCTCAGCGCGTAAGGCGGTACGCGCCGCGATTCGCGAGCATCGGCCCGATCTCATCCACGTTCACAATTTCTTCGTTCACCTTTCGCCCAGCGTCTATTGGGCCGCGCACGATGAACGCATCCCGGTGGTGCAGACGCTCCACAACTTCCGCCTCTTGTGCGCCGAAGCCTCGTTTTTGCGGGACAACCGGCCTTGTCAAGACTGCGTCGGCAAGGCCTTCCCCGCCCCGGCCCTGAAGCACAAGTGTTACAAGGGGTCGCTCGCGGGAACGGTACCGCTCGTGGCCATGCAGGTGGTGAACCGGCTCAACGGCAGCTTCACCAAAAAGGTGAATGCCTACATTGTGCTGAGCGAATTTGCCAAGGAGATCTTCACGCGCGGCGGACTCCCGGCTCACCGATTGCACGTCAAACCAAATTTTGCTGATCGAGCAGAGTTGGAGCAAGGACACGAACGCAACTCACATTTTGTTTTCGCAGGGAGGCTCTCCCCTGAGAAGGGCGGCTCAGTACTCGTAGAGGCTTGGACGAAAGCCCCACCTCCAGGATGGACGTGCCTGATCTTGGGGGAGGGGCCAGAACGGGAAGAGCTACAACGGGCCTCAACTCATGTGCCATCGCTTCAATGGCTTGGATGGCGAGAGTTCGAAGAAGTTGGACGACTGGTAGCTCAGTCCAGATTCCTAGTTAACAGTTCGGTGACCTACGAAAGCTTCGGCCTGAGTCTTGTAGAAGCACTCGCCAGAGGAACGCCTTGCATCGTGCCGAATCATGGGCAAATGCCCGAAATCTCTGGCGTGAGCGACGTGTCTTTAGGTTTTCGACCAGGGGATCCCAACGACCTGCACCGCGTTTTGCATCAAGCCGCCGCCATGGCCGACGAAGAGTGGCAGCACCGCTCCGACGCCGCCCGTGCCCGCTATGAGGCTCACTTTACGGCCGAGCGAAACTTTGAACAGCTAATGGATGTTTACCGGGCTGCCCTGGCGGACTTTGAGGATCAACGATGAAACAAGCCCTTGTCACTGGCGGAGCCGGATTCATTGGTGGCCACCTCGTCGAAAGCCTGGTGGCCCAGGGCGTTCAGGTGCGGGTGATTGATGACTTCAGCAATGGACTCGCCCAAAACCTTCAATCGGTGCGCGATGAGATTGAAGTGATAGAGGCAAGCATCGAAAACTTTGATGCGCTTTCGCAGGCCGCCGAAGGGTGCGACACGCTTTTCCATCTTGCGGCGGTCAGCAACGTTGCCCAGACCCTGCAATTTGCGGCCCAGGCCCACGCGGTCAATGCCACCGGCACGCTGCATGTGCTGGAAGCCGCCCGGGCTCACGGTTGCCACGTGGTCTACAGCAGTTCGGCCGCCACATACGGCGACACCCCCGAACTCCCCAAGCTTGAATCCGGAGAGACCGCCCCCATCTCGCTCTACGGCACCCAAAAGCTTTTGGGAGAACACTACTTACGAAACTACGGCGACCTGTTCGGGGTCACGGGCGTCGCGCTCCGCTACTTCAACGTGTACGGTCCGCGTCAACGACCTGATTCACCCTACAGCGGCGTGATCTCCATTTTTGCCGACCGGGCCCGGCGCGGCGAGGCCATCACCATTTTTGGGGATGGCCAGCAGACCCGAGACTTTGTCTATGTGGCCGATGTGGTCGCGGCCAACATCGCGGCGGCCGGTTACCGACATCCCTTCCAAGCCGCCATCAATGTGGGGACGGGCCAAGAAATCGATCTCAATCAGCTCGCCCAAACCATGATCTGGCTCACCTGGGATCGATCCGTCCTCGGCTACGGGCCCCGCCGTGAGGGCGACATCGTGCGGTCGGTCGCCAATGTCGATCGGCTGAAAACGGAGCTGGGCGTCGTGGCCCAAACCGATCTGGCCACCGGACTCAAGCACCTTCTCGATAGCCTCGGCTAGTCGGTGATGGGCGGACGCGGCTTGATCGGTCGGCACGGATTCCCGGCGCAGATCATCCATTTGGGCACGTCTTTGGTCACCACCGATCGACTGGCCACAATGGCACCTTCTCCTACCGTAACCCCCGGGGCCACAAAACATCCCGCAGCCACCCAAGCTTGGTCTTCCACCGTGATGGGAAAGAAAATGAGCGGAAAGCTCGCCTTTGTGTAGTCGTGGGTGCCGGTGCACAGATAGCTGTACTGGCTCACCACCGCCTGCCGCCCGATCTTGACCGGCGCATAGTTGTAGATATCCACATCCCAGCCAATCCAGGCCCCATCGCCAATCTCCAGCTCCCACGGAAACAGCACCCGCGCCCGATTGCTCAAAAGCACATTCTTGCCAACTTTCGCCCCAAACAGGCGCAAAACGGCGCAACGCCAACCATTAAAAAACAGGCG
>NZ_JBKKKY020000050.1:0-21226 GCF_046613545.2 Aphanothece microscopica RSMan92
TGCTGGTGGCCTCCCACCCTGGGCACAGCGAGGCGGTGACGGTGACCCTGGAGTTGGCGCCACTACTGGCTGATGGCAACGCTGGCAGCTGGATCACCGCCGCAGCCGTCGCCATCCCTGCCGCCGGCGGCAAGGTGGAGGCGATCATCAGCGGCGCTGCCCTGTTGATCAATCCGGCCGACAGCGAGCTGATCACTCCGCCCTGCCTGCGGCTGGCGCGGGCGACGGTCTCTCCCGCCACGCCGGTGGGGATGACCGTGGCGCTCACCGCCAACCAGGGGCTGTGAGGTGAGCGCCATGGACACCCCACTCGACACCCTCACCACCGCAGCCGCCGGAGCTGAGGCGCTGCCGCTGGAGCTGCTGCAGCCCTTCGACAGCAGCAACCCCGCCTCCACGCCTGTTCGCCTCTCGGGCCCGGAGCAGCGGCTCACCGTCAGCCCTGATCCGGGTGTGGGCGATGCATCGCTGTTGCCTCCTAGCCAGCTGCTGATCGCCAAGGACGGCGTGACCCGCTCGATCTGGCCGGTGCACCTGGCCGGCTGGCAGGCCCTGGGCTGGCAGTTGCTCAGCCCCGCCAGCGGCGGCGATAACCCGGCCCCGGTTGATGCCGGGGACACCGCGCCGGAGCCGGAGCTGGTGGATGCGCTCGACCTCGAGCCCGAGCAACCAGAAGTGACGGAGCCCGCGGCAGCACCAGATGAGCCCACGCCCTCCGGAGAGCCGCCTGAGTCAACGAAAGCCACCACCAGCGACGGAGAAGCCCTGCTGGCTTCAGAGCCCACCGACTTCCAGGCCATGACCAAGGCCCAGATCGTCGAGTTCTGCTCCACCGTCTACGGCGTGGAGCTCGATGGCAGCCAGACCAAGGCTGAGCTCGTGGAGCAAGCCACGGCGCTGGAGGCCCAGGCCAGCGGCAGCAGCACGCCCACAAGCGACGGCACGGGTGTTGCCAGCAGCGATCCTGCCGATCTCGCGGCCTTGGAGCTGGGGGATGCCCTGCTCTGATCCCAGCCGCCAGCGCTGCCCCGGCCAGCGCATCCCTGGCTGGGGCCTGGCAACAGCTCAGCAGCACTGCCCTGGCGCCGATGCTCACTCCCGATCCGGCCGTGCTGGCCGAGCTGACGGCCCAGTGCCGCAGCAGCAGCCGGCCGCAGGGGGTGATCTTCCTGGGCCTGGCCCAGCTGCAGGACGGCGGCACCCCTGAACCACCGCCATCCGGGGGTGTCAGTGCCGTGCAGGCCCTGGCGCCGCTCATCAGTGCCACCGCCAGCAATGGGGTGGTGGTGATCGCACTGGACCTGCGCCTGCTCAGCCCACTGCCGCCTTGATCCCTCGTCTCAATCGCATTCCGCTTTTCCAATGATCGCCATGGCCACCACCACCGAGAGCCGCACCGCCGGCCGCTCCCTGCCCCAGCCCACCGACCTGCTGCTGGTGCAGCGCGGCAGCACGCCCTACCGGGCAACGGCTGATGAGGTCAAGGCTTTCATGCTCACGCCGGCCACGGCGGCGGCGATCGGGGCGATCAGGCCGGGCACCAACCTCTCGGTGGATGCCGATGGCACTCTCCATGCCGCCATCCCCGGCGCCCTGCACTACCGGGGTGCAATCGATCCCACAAGCGACGAGGCCCCTGCCGATGCCGCTGTTGGAGACGTGTACTTGGCCAGTGCCTCAGGCCCCGCCATGGCCAGCTGGAGCGGTATCGCCGGCCAGGAGATCGCCCAGGGGGATCTGTTGCTGTTTGACGGCAGCAACTGGAGTGCCAACGCCGCGTTGGGCCCCGATGGCGCAGGCGTGATCCGCATCCAGGTGGCCGCACCGCTGGCCGTCGATGAGAGCGATCCAGCCCAACCGCTGCTGAGCGTCGAGCCCGCAACAACCGCCGCTACCGGCGTGGTGCAGCTGGCCGATCCGTTGGCGCTGGCGGACGGCACCCCCGGGCGGGTGGTGGACGCGGCCCAGCTGCAGGCGGCGATGGCCACCGCCCAGCCGGCCGGGGACTACATGCCGCTGGACCTGAGCACCCTGCCGGCCCTGCCCTGAGCGCCGCAGCTGATGACCCTCCAACCAGGTGACCTGCTCGCGATCACCCGTCCCGTCGGGCCCCAGGCCGGCACCTACCAGCTGCCGGCAGCGGCGATGGCAGACCTCCTGAGCCCGCTGCCGGTGCTGGGGATCAGCGGTGTGCTCTGGTCGACCGTGCGCTCGGCGGCGGACAACAGCTGGCAGGCGATCTGCTGGTCGCCGGAACTGCGCCTGTACGCCTGCGTCGCCAGCAGCGGCAGCGGCAACCGGGTGATGACCTCCAGCGATGGCATCCGTTGGAGCGCCCAACCGGCAGCAGCCGATCAGAACTGGGTGGCGCTCTGCTGGGCCGCTGAGCTGGGACTGTTTGTCGCCGTCAGCGACAGCGGCACCGGCCAGCGGGTGATGACCTCAGCGGATGGCCGCAGCTGGGACCTGCGCCAGACGCCAGCCGACAACAGCTGGACCTCGATCTGCTGGGCACCCGAGTTGGGCTTGTTGGTGGCCGTGGCCAGCACCGGCACGGGCAACCGCGTAATGACCAGCTCCGATGGCCTCACCTGGACGGACGGCCCGGCTGCCGCGGATCAGGAGTGGCGTTCCATCTGCTGGGCGCCTCAACTGGGGCTGCTGGTGGCGGTGAGCAGCACTGGCGGGACCCAACGGGTGATGACTTCTCCCGATGGCCGTAACTGGACACTGCGGACGGCTGCCGCCAACACCAACTGGATGGCGCTCTGCTGGGCGGCTGAGCTGGGTCTGCTGGTGGCGCTGAGCAGCAGCGGCAAAGGGAACCGGGTGATGACCTCCCCGGATGGCATCAACTGGACCAGCCGCAGTTCGGCGGCCGACAACGCCTGGACCTCCCTCTGCTGGGCGCCGGAGCGAGAGCTGCTGGTAGCTGTGGCCAGCAGCGGCACCGGCAACCGAATCATGACCAGCCCAGACGGCCTCAGCTGGACGGTGCGCAGCTCCCCGGCCGATCTGGGCTGGCGCTCGCTTTGCTGGTCGGCCCAGCGGCGACAGTTCGCGGCGGTGAGCAACAGCGGCGCTGGCAACCGGGTGATGGTGAGCCCTTGACCCATGCCTGATCCCACGACTGCCCTGCCGGTGATTGGCTCGCGCTGCTGGCGGGATCTGATCAGCCCAGAGACCGGCGCCACGGTGCTCAGCCCTGCGGCCGGGACTCCCGAGGACGATCCGATGGTGGAGCTGGCCTACGACGAGGGCGGCAGCGGCTGGTGGCCGCTTTCCACGCTGGTGTTCGAGCAGGCCTAAGCCAAGGGGCCTCAGCCCGCCCCCACCAGCTGCTGACGCAGGGCGGCGAGCGCTTTCTTCTGGGCCCGCTGCACCGACATGGCGCTGATCTCCAGCCGCTCGGCTGCAGCGCGGAGTGAGAGGCCCTCGAGGACGGTGAGCCGCCAGCTGATCGAGCAGGGAGTGCCGGTCAGCTTTTGAGGGGATCGGGGCTGCTGTCTGCCTGCCGCCATCGATCGGATCCAGCTGCCCGATCGCGCCAGCTTCCACACGCCTGCTTCGTTCTGTGTCACCTGGGCCCACGAGCAGATCCACTCCATCGACCATGAGTCCCGGATGAAGCCAGATCTGAGCGGTGCCTTCGGGAGGGCGCGCTATGCCCGTGAGGAGCTGATCGCCGAATTACGGGCGGTGCTGCTCGGCGATCGGCTGGAGCTCGGCAGCGAGATGGAGAGCCATGCCGCCTATCTCGGTCACTGGATCGAGATGCTCAATGAGTCGCCCAATGTGCTGTTCCAGATGCTCAGCGAGGAGCGGCAGGCGGCGGATCTGATCTGCCCAGAGGCACCTGGGCAGCCAAAGGTAGACGGCGAGGCACATCCCGCCTGAATGCTGTGTGCTCTCCGCCGTAGCTCAGCCTCTCGGCGTCAGAAATGACGATGGCTTGCCGCTGTAGGTCACGACCACCCTTTTCTTAGCTCGGGTGGCCGCCACATGAAGCAGGGATCGCTCCTGCTGCTCGAACTGCTCACGCGAGACCTGATCCGGCCGCCTGCTCACCTCCACGCGGTAGGGCATCTGTTCGGCGGTGAGCTCGGGGATGAAGACCTGGTCAAATTCCAGCCCTTTGACGCGATGCATCGTGGCCACGCGCAGGGCGGGATCGCTGGGATCATCGGCTTCATTGGCCTCAATCAGCCGAACAGGGAACCCCGCCTTTTCCAGTGCCTGGGCGACCCGGTCGCGGGCCGTCTTGGTCCGCAGGGTGACGCAGGTGGAGGCGAGGTTGCCATCGATCCCGCGAAGCTGGGTGAGGGAGTCTTGTAGGAAGCGCTGTTCGTCAGCCGGGTCCTCGAAACCCCGGAGCACGGGCTTCTCGCCGTGGAGCAGCGAGCGGTAATCGCTGCTGGGATCGTTGCCGCCATCAAGGTCGTCGAAGTTGACCCCCTCCAGGACAGCCGTGGCCCAAGCGCGGGTTTCCTCGGTGGTGCGGTAGTTGATGCGCAGCTTGCGAGAACGACCGCGTACGTCGATGCCACAGCGGCTGAGCACGATCGGCTTGCCGTAGATGCGTTGGTGCGGGTCACCCACGATGAACAGGTCGTTGGCGTGGGGCTCGCCCGCGAGCACGCGGATCAGGGAGAAGGAGGCAACATCAAGGTCCTGGGCCTCGTCCACCACCACTGCCAGGTAGCGCCCCCCCTGATCGGCATTGCGCAGCAGATCTGCCGCTGCGGTTTTGGCCTCTTCCGGTTCCCAGAGACCGCGCTGCCGGAACTCAGCGCGAAGGGCATCGAACACCGGCCAGATCTGAGCCCGCTGCTGCTTGCTCAAGCGGGTGCCGCGGCCGATCCTGCGTGCAGCCAGGTAGTCGTCGCGGGAGCGGCAGCCATTGGCGAGCACCACATCTTTCCACTCCTCCATGTAGAAGCGCTCCTCTAGCCCCATGGCAGGGTCGGCCACATCCATGGCGAGGCTCCAGCAGGCCTCGCGGGCTTCGTCGTTGAAGACCCGCACCTGCAAACCCTGGTTCTTGAGGAAGGTCATCACCCACCCGTCGAGGTGGATGACCTCGATACGCCGGAGCTCTTCTGGACTGCAGATCTTGGCGAGGTTGCTGCGGATGTCGGTGGCGAGGTTGCGGGTGAACGTGGTGAACAGCACCTGACCAGGGGTATCCGAGGCCAGCAACCGATTGGCCAGCCAGCGGGCGCGATGCATGGCCACCACCGTCTTGCCTGTGCCGGCGCCCCCCAGAACCCTCACCGGGCCGTTCCAGTCGCGATTCACCAGTCGTCGTTGGCTTGGATGCAGGAACACCCGCCACTGCTCCAGCGGCGCTGAGAGCATGGCTTCCAGCTCGTCGTCATCGGTGATCACGAGAAACTCCGCCTGGCTCTCGGGTGTGGCCAACGCCGTGGCCACATCCTCGGGATCGATGTGGTCCGGCCGCTGGCGCTCCAGCTCCTCGATCACCGCCTGGATCGGCCTTCCCTCAGCCAACAGGATCAGGCCATCGACGCAATCCTGCGGCACCCATTCGATCAGCCTCGCCAGGGCCTCTTCGCTCTGGACAGCACGCACTGCAGGTAGCAAGGCCTCGGGTACGCCGAGCAGCATGAGCTGGTCATCGTCGCAATGGGTGAACAACGAAGCCAGCTCTGTATTGGCCCGGTTCTCCTGGCTGGCAATGGCAATGGGAGCTGCTGGGATGGCTTCAGTGCCGGCCGCTGCGGTTGCAACCCCAACGGCACTTTCGGCCGCCTCGACATCGACGATCTGCAGGGCACCAGAAACCCGGTTCACATGGCAGGTCTTCCGCCGAGCCCAGTCATAGGCGTCGTCGTGCTTGTCGATCCAGAGCAGCACGTAGGTATCTCCCTGCTCCGGCGCCCGCAGGATGCAGCGGATGTCCTGATCGACGCGGATTGAGCGGATCAGAGGGTCCTTACCGCCTTCGATGCGCTCGTAGTTGAGGCCAGGACTGCGGGGGTTATCGCGAAACTTGGAAATGAATGCCGCCACCTTGCCGCGGGCCTTCTCCGGCAGCTGGTTGAGAGCCTTAAGAAAGCCGGTGGAGAGGGCAACGGTTAGTTTATCTGGGATCATGTAGCTACTTAAGAAGAAGTGGTTTCAGAGCCTCGACAGTGGCTAGACGAAGTCCAGAATGGAGGCCGAAGTCTAAGCCTTCTTCTGATGCCCAACATTGCCAACCATAGGCCTCGAACACGGACAGGTCCTCTTCAGTGTCGACAATAGCCATTTTCTGCGTTGGCCAAGCAAGTTCCGCATAAGCAACAATTGCACCCTTCTCGTCGGTCAATTCAAATCCAACATCAGGATCTATGAATTCACGCGAATCAGATGTATTTCTCAGATTCTCCAGAAGAGCTTTATATGCAGGGGCGATGAGGCTTTCAATCTTATCCAAGGGCGCAGAGGCCTGAGTGTCCTTTATAGCGATAGACCTCCAGCCTCTATCAATTGAATAGCTTGTTGTTTTTCCGACAGGATCGGGGATGCGAAGTATCCCGGCATCATTGGTGCCTGCTCTTTCGACAACATAGAGCCAGAAACGACTTCCAAGACGCTGAGCGCATTCGAACTGCGCTCTGGACATGGCAACAGGTCTATCCGCTAGAGTTGAGCTCATAGACTTGACTTCGCACACCTCATTTGGGGCGTCTAAAGTTCCTCCACGATAGAGATCAAATCCAATATTATTGAGTGGAGTGCGACTCCAGCCAGGCTCCTTAGCCATTATCAGCAAGATGGCCTCTTCTTCAAGTCGTAGTCTTTCTTCTTGGGCAAGTCCGTTGAGATCATTGCCGAAACTGTCCGCACTCAAGGAAATGAACGAGACAAACTCCTTATAGCCTTGGGTGGTTTGATTCCCTGTCCCGTCAGCCTTCTTCTGGGGATCGGCTGGATTCTTAGAGTCCCTGGTGGAGGCCAACTCGCTCTGGGTTTTGCGCCCGTTTGCCGAGGCTGGCCTTAAAGGAGTCGTCTTAGCCTGAGCTGTCTGACTGTGAAGAGGTTGCGTATCAGAACTAGTATTTGCCGTAGATTGTCTAATAGGGCTTGAACTCTGAGCTGTCCCTGCCTGAGCGTTAGGCGAAATAGCATCAGACTTCATGCTATCGTTATTGCCTGGCTCTATTGCAGATGGAAGCCCCTCTTTATCTAATTTTGAATTTTCAGAATGAATAGAATCGCCTGCCTCATTATTCATGCTTGCCATAGAGGTCGGCTCTTGATCGGAAACCTGTTGCGGTGACAACGACTTGTGTTTCACCAGTCCTTCAATGAAACTCTCTAGCTTTTCATAATCTTCCGGAGTATCCCTAAATAATTTAGCTATTATACCGAGCATCTTTGAGTCAAGGTTTAGTTCGTTGGCCAGAATATCGATGCTTTCAGATTTGAATTTAATGCTGCTGTTTAATGCGTTGTTTGGTTTCCACCCAAGAGCTGAAAAGCAGATTTCAGAAGGCGAGACTAGCCCCCCGCTACCATCGGGAATCCATGAGCAGGCATTGAGTTGGCCGATAAATTTAGGCTCAAACTTTACTGAGTACTTGCCGTGATAAGTCCATGAGTATGTGCATTTAAAAAATTCTGGACCTCTTCTATTCGCGATTGTACTCAGTTCCTCCCAAAGTAGGGATGCGCGCTTCACTTGCTCTTGATCTGGCAATGAAGGCAATAAGATAAGAAGCTCTTCTAAGCCTAGAAGTATCTTGTTGTCGTGATCATCTTTTCGATTCGATGTCTCTGGCTGTTCAGACTGCTTTCGTAAGTCCGCCATCTCAGTCCATGACAGGCCGGCATACTCGTGCCTGAGTTCACGAGATGCACCACAGGCCTCTAACATTGTGCGTGAGTCCTCGGCAAGGAGAATCTTTGCTGAACGATTTGTCAACAAAATTCCGTCGATGCCATTAAGAAGTTCATAAAGTCGTTTTGTCCACAAGCAGACTTCAGTCGGTCGTGCCATGCATGCTTTTCCATCAGCCATATCAACGCAAAGTACAAATGGAATATTCTTTAGCTTACCGACTAGCTGTTTGACCCTGATTCCAGAGGTTTCACGATAAGCCTTGCAGATCTGACGAATATCTTCTTCGTAAACCTTATCGGCAGGCAGTTCTCTGTCCTGATTCGAAGTAGGCTTGTAGCGAGGAATGATGTTATGAATAACATTATCTACTAGATCTGGTTCAGCAAGCCCAAGACCCCGTAGGAACCGCAGTGAATCAGGGCTATTACATACCGTCTTCTTGATAGTCGGAAACTCGGTCTTATAGGATGCAGGTAGATATGCCTGCGCTACGTCGTCTAAGAACGCTGAAACATGAGAGCCATTCTCAAGTCTAAGGAGCGTGGCGCCTTTAAGATACCAAGTGTGAAATGCCTCGGTATTCAATAATTCATAGAGCGAACGCATCCACTCGTCTGACTGCTCAGTTAGAAACCCAGGTGTTAATCTGGGAACTATTTCAGATAGACTCAGCGATTCAATACTACATTCGTCAGCAAGAAAAGTCTCTACCTCAGAATCAAGTGAAAGACTGTTGGCATCTGCAAGCCAAAACAGTGGTATCTCACTATTGAAGAGCTGCGTCAACTGCTCACTGCTTATCAGCTCCTTCAAAGCCTCTGAACTCGATATCTTGACCTGCTGTGCTGGCTTATAACCGCTTGGGTGCACTGGAACAAGCTCTTGCTCACAGAATGCTTTGACTGTGGAATGGTAGAGAGGTTCAAACATCCCCCCTGAAAAACGTGTCCTGGAGATTGGCAAGCAGCTCAGTGCATTCAGGTCAAGCAGCCTATAATTCCTTAGCCAGATCAATGCATCTACCAACAGTTCCGATGTGGACTCTATGCAAAGTCGGTTCCATTCTTCACGCCAAGGAACATTATCTCGATTTGATGTAGTCCTATAAGGTCCTTGTACTAAGAAACCAAGGTGCGTGTCAATTACTGTGGGGAAATACACATAGAGATATGAGCGGTCTAGCTCTAAAAGGGTTTCTTGCTCGCCCTCTTTGCCGCCATCAGTCAGCCAAGCTAGTTCAACAAATCCTACTACCTCGCCTGCATTGTAGACTTCTTTAGAGAACACTAGCCATTTTTCATCGAGCTGCAATTTTCGAGATTTTTCTTCTTCGGTTCGGATGTCAGAATCTGCGTGCAATGACACCCGTCTTGCTGTCTTGTCAATTACTTCGACATGCCTTGAATACGCTCCTTTGTTCCCTTCATAATCTGACCATTTAATCTGCTCAAGTTCGCGAAGAAAGAGCAGTATTTCGGGCCCAAGACTTTTCAGTTTTGAGCGCAGCTCGTGAAGCAGAAACTCATCTGAACTACGAAATGGAATTGAAATCACTGTTTCATTTTCTTCCTTATTAATTGCTGCAATACCATGAGGCATAACGTAATCTTGAATCATGAAGTCTTCTGCCCCGGAATGTATTTCTGGTCGTTCTGAATACGTAAATACGGACTTAAAGCCAAGGCCAAATCTGCCAATTGAAGTAAGGTCTTTCGTACTCCTGGCAATTGAGCAAACCGCACGAACATCCTCTTCGTCGAATGGTTTTCCATAGTGACGAAGACTAAGCCGGTCAGTGTCAAGAGTAAAAGTTGCTATTTTACTACCCGACTGATCGTGCCTGCGCTTTAGGGCGTCTTCGGTATTTTGCAAGAGTTCATAGATGAAATGAGACTTTTCATCGTATCTATCTGCGAGCACGTCAGCGCCCCAGTCTCCAATTCGAGTGCCGTACCATTCCTCATGCTGATTTCTAATAAGCTCGTAGTTACTTGTCATCATGGTTTAGCGGATAGGAAAGATAGTTGATGTATAAATCTGATCAAGTATGCATTTCAACTGCCATGCTCTTCTGAAGAGATAGGCTTGCTGCTTGAGAAGATTGTAGCTTCGAGGTTAGGCGCATGATTCGGAATGCTGTGACCGAAGCAACTCTTATACCCCTTTACCATCACTTGGGATCCCACCTCATCACATCCCCTAAATGGGGGATTTCCGCTTTCATGTCCTCATAGACGCTACATCGCCGCACAGGTCAGCCAGAAACCATGGTGCTCCCCTCAAGCGCCGATTCTAGGTTGATCAGCCCTGCAGCAATAGACCTCACTACAGCCTTCCTTCGGTTGTCTACACGAAGTTTCTGGAAAATATGCTTCACAAGAGTTTTGCCGGTTTCTGGGCTCACCACCAGTTGCTTGCTGATTTGCTGGTCACTCAGTCCAAGCATCAGACGGTTGAGGACCTCTCGTTCCCGTGCCGTCAAAGGTTCCACTAATTGTGGAGGAGCCTGCTGTCGCAAGACTGCTGCAACAGGCTGTGGGTAGTAGACCCCTCCTCCTGCGACCACTCGAAGGGCCGGTATGAAGCGCTCTGATTGGAAGCAGATTCCTTCACAACCTCGTGCTAGTGCCTCCCGCACTAAGGTCTCGTTTGAATCATCGGCGACGAGCAGTGTCTTAGTCGCGCGGTCGATTGCCTCCGCCCTCGCCACCAATGACAATCCAGTTCCTTGCTGGAGACTCTGGCTGACCACTATGAGACTGGGCCTGTGCTTCCGAACGAGTTCTAAGGCTTCATCCTCAGTGGTGGCTGCACCTACCAGGCTTTTTTGAATCGGCGGAATACACATGAAGGCCCCTAGCCACTTCAAGTGCTCGAGGCAAGCAACAGTGGTGTGCCCTCTAAGAAGTTCGTCCAGCTCCTCCAGTAAGGCGGGGATCTCCGGTATGAGGTCCGTCAGGTCCAAGACTCACTCAACGAACTGCAGGAAGAATCACTGGATGCGAGGCTGTTGCCACTTCGAATGGCTCCCTGATAGGGTGATCATAGCTACATTTCCGGGCCAGCCACAGTCCTTCTGAAAGTTGGGCCATCGATGAGGGAATGGATGGCTGGAAAGCGAAAGCCGTCAAGCAGCTGAAGCAAGTCACTTAAAGCGTGGAGATCGTTGAATATGTTGGCACAAATAAATACTTAGGCGTAGTTATTCCCTAGCGAGAGTCTAATTTTAATGGCTACTTCTGCTCCTCCCCTGATCTCCAGGCACCTCCATCCAGCTCGTGAAAAGACGGCGAGGTCCTCCTTGTTAGAGAGCACTGTGAGTTTTCTATTGGGCCAGGCAAGCTCCGCTTGGGCCACCACGTCTCCCTTCGGCCCGACCAGCTCGTAACCAAGATCGGGGAAGGGGATCTGTCCCTGTAAAAGAGGGTCACGCAATGCCAGGAGCACCGGACTTGATTCTGGGTCCGCCAGATCGAGAGCCTGATTCCACTGCCGCTGCAGCTCCGGGTTGGAGGGCGTGTCCGCTTCCCCGCTGCTGCCTGCCGCCTCCCCAGTGACCCACACCGCTGGGGGGTCCACGGCTGCGGCTTGGTCCGCTCCGCTCCAGCCGGGGGTGGTGAGCAGCATGTGGGGCAGGAACTGGAACAGATTGCCCAGACGCAACCATTCCTGCCAGGCACTCTGCCGCTGCTGGTCCGAACTGGCGGGTTCCGGGTCGTAGTGGATGGAGCGACAGCTGGCGGCAGGGTGCCGGCAGCCATGGCGGGCCTGGTCCAGCAGATTCACTGCCGTGAGACCTGGCGCGATAGCCAGCACCTGGCCGACCCGCTTCCCAGGCTCGTTGCCCTCCCACTCAGCCACGTGATCGGCCAACGCCAGATGGTTGATGGACGCGTTGATCTCGGGGGCATCGAGTGCTTTGGAGCTGCCCTGAGCCAGGCAGAACAGCTGGCCCAGCCCTTGCCAGAGGCGCTCTGAGGGGTTGGTCAGGTAGGCCATCAGCAGTTGCAGGCTGTTGGCTGCCTGCACGTCGCGGGGCATCAGCAGCGGCGGCTGAGGAAGGGTCTGGAGCACCGCCTCGGGCCACCAGCGATCGGTGAACGTCTCTGGCTTGGTGGCGAAGGTCGGCAACACGCCCACTGCCAAGCCATTGGGTTCGAGCGGGGACTGGGCGCTGGGCAGTTTTTCCACCACATCGTTCCAGCTGAGCGACCAGATCAAGTAACGGCCGCTGCGCTGCAGGGCCATGCGCTGGCGGGCGTCATCGGCGAGGCGGCATCGGTGGAACTCCCAGCCGTCGGTGTAGATGGCGATCGGTTTGCCGCCGGCGGTGGGGGTGAGCAGGAAGTCGGCGCGGGAGAACTCCGCCACGCCTTCGCCCTCACCCAGCGGCACCTGCTGCTCCACCTTCCAGGTGGTGGCCGCTGGCCCGCTGCCGATCTTGAGCAGGTAGCCGATGCGGCCATGGATCACGTCCTGCTTGAGCACCACCGGCACGCCATCAGGGGCACCCTTGCCGGTGCGGAGGGCCTCGAGGAAGCGCAGCTCCAGTTCGCTTTCGGCCCGGCTGTTGATCGTGATCTCCGAAAGGCTGCGGTCGGTGGCCTGGAGGTCGTCCCAGCGACGCAGAATCGCCTGCAGCTGCTCGATGGCGCGGCGTTTGCTTGTGCGCTCGCGATCAAAGCGCTGGCGGTACATGAAGATGCAGCGGTAGCAGCCGTCGCTGCAAGGGCAGGCCTGCAGAGCCTCGAGCGAGCCCTGGAACACCGCGCGCAGATCCTTGCCGCCCTGCTCCATCAATTGGCGCACATAGCCTGTGCCGCCGGGGACGGAATCAAAGAGATAGAGAAAGGTTTTGCGCTGCTGGCTGCCGGGCTGGGGTTCTTCTCCGAGGGCAGAGCTCAGATGGTCCACCTTGCCGCCGAAGCGATGGCGCAGGCCCAGATGGAGCGCACCCACGAAAGAGGGCTGGCCCTCCTCATCCCAGAAGCTGGCACCGGGCAGGAGGAAGCGCAGGGCCTCGGAGCTGAACTCCCGGTACATGAACAGGAGGTTGCGGAGCTGGGCGTTGTCGGGCTTGTCGCGGAAGGTGCAGGCCCAGGTGTGGTTGGATGCCCTGGCGGGGCCGCGTTGCACCTTGCCGCAACTGCGGCAGAGCTCGAAGCCCCTCACCCGCAGGGGTTTGCCGGCGATGGTGTGGGTGGTTCCGATGGGTGTGAGCTCCCCGAAGTTGATCTCGCGGAAGGTGGTGCTGGCCAGGTATTCGGCGCCAAAGGGGAACTCCTCGTCGTCGACAGCCAGTGAGATCTCGCGGCGGGCCAGATCGGGAAGGATCAGCAGTTCGCGGTGAAAGAAGAGTGGATTGCGCTCGTCGGTGTCATCACCGAAGCGGCTGCGGGCGTCTTCCGTGGTGGCCTGCACCTGACGCAGGCGGGCCATCTCCTTGACCTGACCATGGTCGGCGTAGCTGCTGTGGCCGCAACGGGGGCACTCCTTGCGGTTGTAGTCATCGTCGGTTTCGCGGCAGGCGTAGGAGCAGGAGGGGCAGAATCGCCAGCGCTCCGGTTTGTTGAGGTTGGGATCGATTTGATCCACCTTCACCCGCCGGCCCTGGGCATAGAACTGGCCGTCAGGAACGAGTTCACGGATGGCCACGTTGGCAGGCCTCTCGTAGCTGAGGGTCGGAAGCTCCTCGGTGCGGCGGGCACCGCCGCCGCGGGCGGGCAGCCGGCGCCAGAGCACCGACTTGAGCGTCACGCCGGCTTCCGGGAAGGCGTAGTTGGGCAGGAAGCCCTCATCGGTGAGCATGGCCAGTAGGGGGCGGCCATCGAGGTCCTTGCGCAGCTGGTTGTAGGCGATCTGCTCGCGCCGGATCGAGTCTTTGTCGTCCCGCTGCTGCTCCAGCAGAGAGGTCTCCGGGATGGCGGCGAGCTTGTTGAAGCGCTCGCGCAGTTTGGTGGCCTCGTTGCGCAGGCGCTTGCGCTCCGCGATCAGCTCCTCGAGCCGCACGATCAGGCCTCTGGCAAAAGGCGCCGTGAAGGCAGCCGACTCGCCGGCATCGGGGGAGCTGAGGAAGTAGGCCCGCAGCTCCTGACGGCTGGGCTCCTGCAGCTGTTCATCGAAGAGCCCCAGGAAGCGATCGAGCAGGGCCGACTGTTCGGCATGGCACCAGCGCAGCCAGTTGTAGGGGAAGCGATCGGGGATGGTGGCTTCCTTGCCGGCCTGCTCCACGGCATCGAGCACGGGCTTGAGCTTGCGCGGAAGCGCCTTCGCGGTGATGCCGCTCTGCACCCAGCGATCGATCGTGTAGGCCAGCAGCTGGCGTTTGAGGATCGCGGCGGCGTCGAGGTAGCAGCCGGGGGGGCTCACCTGCCCCTGCAGCATCTCGCGGGGATCGGAGAAGAAATAGAGGTCGTGGGCGGTGCCGGTGACGATGGTGCCGACCACGGCATTGCCATCGCGGCGGCCGGCACGACCGATCCGCTGGAGGTAATTGGCGGGCTCCGGTGGCACCGAGGCCAGCAGCACGGTGGAGAGATCACCGATGTTGATGCCCATCTCCAGGGTGGAGGTGGCCGAGAGCAGGTTGGGATCGCTGCGGTACTTACCGCGGATGAACTGGGTTTCCAGCCGCTCGCGATCAGGACGCGCCAGCAGACCGGTGTGCTCGCGGGCCACGATGCGGTGCACCGCACCGCGCTCGTAGAGGCGGCGGTAAAGCGGCAGGCCGGCGCGGGGATCAAGTCCGTAGTGACCTGGGCAGTGGCGCACCAGGCAGGCCATGCCCTCCCACACCGGCAGCTGCTCGGTGAGCGCGCTCTGCCCATCGCCGCAGCAGGCGCAGCGCAGCAGCTGGGGCTGGGCGGCAACCAGCAGCACCTGGGGCGGTATCGCCCAGATGTGTTCCCCCCGCGCGCCGGAGAAGCCCTGCAGCAGGCCAGCCTCCGTGAGAGCCGCCACCACGGCCTGGAGCGCATCCTTCTGCTGCTCGGCCTCGAGTGGGGCGCTGGCCTCCAGCGTGCGCGCCAACCAGTGCTGGCTCCAGGTTGGGCGGCCCTTCTCACGCACCAGCTGCTGGAAGCTTCCCTTGCCCCTGTAGCTGGTGAGAAAGATCGGCCGGGTGGAGGAACGGCCGAACTTGGGGGTGTGCAGGATCTGGTTGAACTTGAAGGTGTTCTCCGCTCCGCTGCTGAGGTACTCCGTCCCTTTGCCATCAGGCCCCACCAGCTCGGGAACGGCGATAGCACCGCGCTGGCGCAGCTGATGCAGCAGCCCAACCACCAGCTGCTGCACCTGACCGATCCGGGCATGGCGGAGGGGCTCCACTTCGTTCTGCAGGCGGCTGAGCAGGGCCGGCAGCAGGGCCTCGATGCGGGCTGGATCCACAGCGGCGGCCGCCGATCCGGCCTGCTCCACCGAGGAGCCGAGGCGTGAGCGATAGCCGAATTCAGCGGCTACCTCCCAGCGCAGGCGTTCGCAGACGGTGCGCACCAGGAAGCCGTCGGCGCCCAGGACCGGGTTGTCCTGATGTGTCAGAGCGTCCCACTCCCGCAGCCATTCCAGATCAGCCGGCAAGAAGGTGGCGGCGAAGTCCACCGGATTCGGCAGTTCCTGCTGCCAGCGGCTGATCAGTTGGTCCTGCAACTGATCGAGCGGTAGAGGCCCGGTTTGCTGCAGGGTGTGGGTGAGGGCGGTGCGGAAGGAGGTGCGGTAGGCGCGGGCGGCGATGAAGCCGGAGCGATGGGCGGCATCCTGCACCGAATCGGAGAAGGCCAGCAGCTTCTTGTCGCCGTTGAAGGCGGAGGCGAACAGCGAGGAACTCCAGGTGCTGGTGAGATTGGCGGCTGATGTACCCAGCAGCAACAGGCCCTGCTGGGCGTTGCAGTAGGGGCAGTCGCGGCTGATGCGGGGATGGTTGTTCTCATCGAGGTAGCCGCAATCGGGCATATCGACCAGCAGCAGCTCACGGCTCTGGCAGTTGGTGCACACGTCCTTGAGGTCTTTGGAGGAGTGGACCGTGAGGCAGTCGGCACAGAGCACCTTGAGGCTGGCCGCTTCCGGGGTGGCTTCGGGCTGAGGGACGCCAGGCTGGAAGGGCTGCTGGGGGAAGAGATAACGAACTTCCGGCTGGCCGGAGAAGTAGGCTTTGTAGAACGCCCGCAGGTTGCCGCCGCGATCGAGGTGATGGCTGCCCTGATTCAGCAGGGTGGAGCTCCAGGCGGTGGCACCGCAATCCCGGCAATGCACCACCGGTAGATGGGCGCCGCTGTCCTTGCCGGCCAGGTCGTCGGAGTGAATCAGCTTTGGCTCGGCCTCCACCGAGGCCACCATGCGCTTGAGCTCCCGCAGCCAGAGCTGCAGGCGCAGGTTGAGCCAGGGCACCACCACGGGCGTGCCGTCGAGTTTGTTGGTGATGCGGCGGGCATGGGCGAGCAGGGCCAGCAGGCTTTCGAGCAGCAGCACCCGGTAGCGCAGTGGATAGCGATCGCCGAGGCCGAGCTGCCGGGAGAAGCGCACCAGCAGCTCCTCGATGGAACAGGTGGTGGCGGCCTGGCGCACCAGGTTGTGCACCGCCGGCAGGGTGCCGAGCCGCAGACCCAGCTCCAGGCGCCAACCCTCATCGGCGACGGCATCGCCTGGCGGAGCCGGCAGGGTTTCCCCCAACCAAAGTTCTGCCTGTTTCTGGATGTAGGCGTCGGCGCTGCTGGCGTGTTCCGGATCCAGGGCCTCAAGCACCTCGAGCCCCGGCAGCGGCAGGGCGAAGAGTCCCTCCTCGCCGAAGGCGGTGTGGGCCGTGAAGAACTCCTCTGGGCTGAGCCGTTCCTCCTCGATCAACGAATCCGATTCGAAGCGGCTGGAGAAGATCTGCCCGGCGTAGTCGCGCATCGCGCCCCGCGATTCGGGGCCGCCGAGGGTGGCGGAGGTACCCACGCACACCAGCTCCTCCCCGGGGCAGTGGAGGCGATCGCGCAGACGGCGGATCAGACAGGCCAGGTCGGTGCCCTGGGCGCCATCGAAGGTGTGGAACTCATCCACCACCAGGTAGCGCAACACGCTGGTGCCATCCGGCTGGCGCCCGTTGTGGAGCCAGAGGGCCTGCACGTGGGGCTGGATCAGCAGGTAGTCGAGCTGCTTGTAGTTGGTGAGCAGGATGTCGGGCGGAGCCTTGTGCAGCGCTTCTTTGTCGGTGATGACGCTGGTGGCGGTCATTGCCGCGGTGGGGTCATCGTCGGAGGCACCGATGTAGAGGCCGGCGCGCAGGCCCGCCAGGGCGGGGATGGTGTGGACCAGATCGGCGATGCGGCGGGCCTGATCGGTGGCCAGGGCGTTCATCGGGTAGATGAGGATCGCCTTGATGCCCCGCTGGCCCTGGGCGTGCTGCAGGCGGCAGTGCTCGAGGAGCGGCAGCAGAAAGCACTCGGTTTTGCCGGAGCCCGTACCGGTGGCCACCAGGGTGTTGCGGGGCGTTCCAGGCAACAGCCGGTCGAAGGCCTTCTCCTGGTGCCGGTAGGGGGGGAACGGAAGCGGGATCTGGGGAAACCAGTCGCGGCCGGAGCCCTGGTGGAACGGCAGCGCCACTGACACGTAGGGGCCCTTGAGCAGCCGCTCGCGATCGGCCAGGAAGCGATCGATCAGCCCTTTGAAGCCCGGGGTGGTGGGGTGGAAGGCAGTGCGGATCCCGTCTTGCGCTACTTGCTCCAGCTCGCTGGCGACAACGGAGGGGAGCAAGTCGGTGAGACGTTTTGCTTGACCAGGCTAGACGCGATCACTGTTCCGCCAAGCGATCTGATCGATACACCCCCTGGAAAGATGCCGGAGAAGCACAGGCCTCCGGCCGCCTTGAACTGACTCAGTCGAGGCAAGTGGTTCCGATTTGCCGCGATTGAGGCATAGTGGGACGACGACGGAGGAGGCAAGTGGCCGTTCAGAGCAGGCCCAGCGAGGCCACCAGCGGCGTCAATGAGAACGTCCTGCTGCGCAAGGCGTTGCAGCGAGCGGGTGAGGAGCTGGGCCTGACGGCCCAGGAAACAGCGCAGGCCATCGGCAAGAGCCGCACGTTCTTCGAACAAGGCCGGGCTCAGGGACGCATCGATCCCCACACCCGGCAGATGATGGCCTTGGTGCTGCGTCTGCATCGCAGCCTTTCTGCCCTGGTGGGCGATGACCCGGCCTTGATGCGGCACTGGCTGGAGACCGCCAACCGTCACACCGGCGGGATCCCCCGGCAGCAGCTGCAACAGCCGGTGCAGCTGGTGGAACTGGTGCAGTATCTCGACGCGATGCGCGGGCGGCCGTGAGCCCGGCGCCAAAGGTTGATCTCACGGCTATCGCCCGGCTGGATGGGGTGGTGATGCGGCTGGTGGAGCAGCAGGGTGCCCAGGCCACGCGGCGCATCGCCGACAGCCTGGAGGAGCAGGCCTGGCTGGAGGACTTTCTGGAGACCAGCAAACCCGATCTGCCGGATGCGGAAGAATGCCCGGTGCGGCATCGGCTGCTTCTCACCCCGTTCCGCTATCCGAAACGCTATGGGTCGCGCTTTTCCAGGCCCTGGGAACGGGGCCTGTTCTATGGCTCACGATCACGCCTGGGTTGCCTCCTGGAGGGGGCCTTCTACGAGCTGGTGTTTCAAGCCGGACCTGAACGGCCCTTTCCGCGCAGCGCGGCGATGCGCAAAACCCTGTTCCACGTGAACGTGCGCACGGAGCGTGGACTGCAGCTGCAACAGCAACACTCCAAAGCCCTGCAGCGCTGCCTGCGTGATCCTGTCGATACGCGTTTTGCCCAGGCCACGGGCCAGCGGATGCGTGAGGCCGGACTTGAAGCCTTTGAGTATCACTCGGCCCGCAGCATTGACGATGTGGTGCAGTTCGGTGCGATCAGCTGCTGCGTGTTTCAGAGCACCCCCTTTGATCAGGAGGATGTGCAGGTGGAAAGCCATACCAGCGACGTGGCCTTGCGATGCCTGGATGACAACAGCGTGTGGCACTTCCAGCGGAGACAGTTTGAGGTGAATGGCGTCTTTCCTGAGCCTTCGGCCTGAATCCCTGGCCGTGGTCAGGCAGGGTGGAGCAGCTTCACCACCCAGTTGTCGGAGTCGTGGCGGGCCAGGAGCTCCAGGCCCGCCGGCAGGGGCAGGTCCAGTTCCCGGTTGACGATGTCGCTCACGAGCTGATGCACGTATTCCAAGGCCACCCGGTTGTCGTGGTCGAGTGGGCGCCAGAAGGTGCGCTTGCGACCGTCGCCGCTGCCGTTGCGGAAGGCCTCCATCGCCGCCATGCCGCCCGGTGAGCGGATCACAGGGGCAAAGCCATCGCGCATCAGCACGAACTGGGCCTGGCGATACTTCATCACCAGCTGGTTGAGGTTGCCCAGACGGGCCGTGATCGCGTTGGCATTGGCCACGTGCATAAAGGCGATGCAGCGCGACGGGCCGGTGCTTTCGATCAGCACGTTGTCCGGCACCCGCTTGTTGCCGAGGCGCAGCGCCCCGATTCTCAGGGAACGGATCTGCTGGTAGCCGGTGCAGATCTGCTTCAGCTTGCCGGCGTCATCGGATTCATCAACGATCTGCGAGCGCTGCCATCGCTCGGTGATCACCTCGAGGGTGGCCGTGCGGTAGCGCAGGAAAAGGGCCTCATAGGCACTGAGTTCGTCGGAGGCGATGGACGGCTCGGTGCCGGCAACCTCCGAAACATCCGCAGGAAGGATCCCCTCGGCGTCGGGAGGGTGACCCGTCTCCATGGCCTGGGGCATGGCCGGGGTGATGGTGGATGCGGAAACGGGCGCCCTGCCTTCCAAGCGATCGAGGCGCTGCAAGATCTGTCCCAGTTGCTGCTCCAGCAGCAGCAGGCGCCGGTTCAGACCCAGGCCATCGGCGGCATGGGAAGCCACTGCAGCCGCTGCCGGCGGCGGGGGCAGCGGCACCCCCCGCACGCGATGTTCGAAAACGGCGCCTGCCCGGTTGATGCAGCTGCGGATGGAGGGCTGGCGGGCGATGGCGGTGATCTCCTCACTGGAGAAGAGTTCCCGGGCGCTGGCTCCGAGCGGCTGAAGACGCAGATCGAGAATCTCCTCGATCTGATCGGGCCTGGGTTGCTCCAGCTGGATCACGTGCTGGGCCACCCGGCCGGTGATGCTGCCGTCAAAGTCGTTCTGGAACTGCTGCCACCGGTCGGGAAACAGGGTGACCAGCACCAGGGCGTGGGGGACATGGGTGAACAACTCCTTGATCACCTCGCCGAAGCGGAGCAGCACGGCTCGGTTGCCCTCCAGCCAAAGACCCTCCAGCTGGTCGAAGACGAGAATCAGGGGCTGATCAAGGCAGCAGAGCAGGCCGATCACACGCAGGGCCTGCAGGGAGAACTCCTCCCGCAGCTGCTCCTCGTTCCAGGGGCTGAGGCCTTCCAGTTCTCGATCCACCGGCTCGTGCTCACCGGTGGCCAGCCAGCGGCGGCAGCTCTCGCGGCGGCGGGGTTCGCTGTAGCGGCAGAAGCGCAGCAGACCCTGGAGGATCTGACGTCCGTAGCCCGCGGCGCCGTGGTGATCGGCCCACCAGCGCAGCAGGACCACTTCGATCCGTTCCCAGCGCTGGCGGCGGGCGTCACTCCCTTCCTGCCCAAGCCGGCCAAGGTCTTCAGCTTCCAGGGCCGCGAGGATCTCGCGGTCGCGCTCGGTGCTGGTGCCAGCCTCGGCGAAGATGCCCCTGATCGATCGGATCAGCAGCAGGTCCAATTGGCTGTGGGGGCCATCGCCCACCAGCTCCACCAGCGATTCAAGGGTGCGGGAATAGATGTGAAAGAGAACGCTGGTGGCCTGGGTGGGCTGGCGAATGAACAGCAGGCGGTTGCTCTGCAATACCTCCTGGGCCAGGCGCATCACCAGGTGGGTTTTGCCGGCGCCAGGTTCACCGATCAACACCGCACCCTGCGACTGGCGGTTGGCGTCAGCGGCCACGCTCTGGAGCACGGCGGCGAGCCGCTGAAACGGGGCTTGATTAACGAGCCGGTCGTCGGAGAAGGACTGGAAAGGGGTATCGACCCGCGAGCTGCTGAAGGGGTTGGCTTGTGCCGCCAGACGGCGGGACAGCTGATCGCGCTGCAGGTGGCGATAGAGGAGGTAGGTGAAGCGGGCGTCGTAGGCGGCCTGGTGGGCGGCGTCCGGGCTGAAGGGCTCGCTGCTCACGCCGAGTTGATCGCAGAGGGCGCCGAGGGCGTAGCTGTCGAGGCCTGGGTGCAGTTCCTGGGCCATGGAGACGGTGCAGTGCCAGTCGAGCACCGGTGGTGTGAGCCCGCAGACCTCGAAACTGGCGCTAAGCACGGCGCTGTCGTGGCTGGCGTTGTGGGCCACCAACCGGCGGCCTCGCAAAGACGACCGAAG
>NZ_JBKKKY020000051.1:0-20511 GCF_046613545.2 Aphanothece microscopica RSMan92
AGCCGTGCGCAGCTTGCGGATGATCTGCTCGGGGGTGTGACGCTTGCGTTTCATGGGGCTTCTCCTGGCCAAGTCTGGCCGGTCGGGAAGCTCTCATAAGGACTGGTTCAGTTTCTGGGGTCCACGCCAGGCCCACCGTGAACGCCTACTGCTCGGTGGTGGCAGCCGGCTGCGATCGGGTGCAGACCCTTGCCAGCCGCACCATCCGCTCCATCTCGATGAGCACCGCCACCCCCGACGGGTCCAGGGCGCGGCCCTGGACCTTCGCCAGCGCTCCAGTGCTTCCTCTATGACCATCTGGACTGGCCGCATCGCGCGACAGGCTCCTAGCCTGAGGCTCAACTCCACGCCGATTCCGCTTGAACAAGATCACTGGACCACTGCGCAGGGCCGTGTTCTATGGCGCGATCAGCTACGGAGGGCTTGTTCTGATCAACAATGCAGAGCTTGACCTCCCGAACATGTGGATCGCCTATCTGCCGATGTTTATCGGGGTCTATGTCCTGACGCAGTGGCTGGATCGCAAGATTGGGAACTGACAGGGGGCCAGGCGTATCTATCTTGAGGGAGCCCCTTCAGGGCCAGTGCCCCTCTTCATAGGTCAACGATGGGGGCTTTCAAGACAAACCCAGCCACCTCAACTCAGGGACATCGGGGAGGGGGTTAGGACCTCAGCAGACCCTGGATTGGGTTGGCGCCCAGAGGTCTTACACGGCCTAGAGGGGGCCAGAGGTCCCCAAGCCCGAGGATCTCAGCCCGAAGACCAGATGCATGGGCTGCGGGGCTGAAGGGCCCTGAGCCTGGCGGACGAACGACAGCAAGCACGACATGCCCATCACTGAGCGGGTTGCCTTCTGTCAGGCGCTGCTGCGACATCAGGGGATCGTCATGGAGCCGTCCTGAGATAGAGGCGTTTGGGGGTGTGGCCGGCTGAGGCCGCCGGCCTGCGTCTGTGTTCTCTGATCATTGCGCCCAGTCGCGGTCGTGCGGGAAGGGGTGCTCGAGCCGGGAAACAGCCGCCGATTTGCCCCATAAAGCAGGTGGCATCCGCACTTAGCCCTGTTCAGGCAAGAGCTGCTTGATCCCGCGGCAATCCCCATGTGCTGACAGAGCCGCGGCTGCCCGGGGGGCAGAGGGGATCATGTGAAGGATTGTGATGTTGGGTGGTCGATGGCCTTTTCCCTGTTCCCCGCAGCAGCCCTCTTCAACAAAACAGTGGTCCAGCTGCGCGAGCTGGCCCGGCGCCTGGGCGTCAAGAGCTACGCCCGGCTTGCCAAGGGAGAGCTGGTGGAGGCCTTGAGTCAGGTTCAGCCAGAGGCACCCGCTGAACAGCCAGTTGTCTCCGCCACAGCCATGGCTGCTGAGATCACAGCGGCAGCGATCCCAACGCGGCCGTCTGCCACCACCCGTGTGGTTTTCCTGCCGCGGGATCCCCAGTGGGCCTATGTGTTCTGGGAGATCAGCAGCGACGATCGTGCGCGGGCCACGGCTGCAGGCGGGCAGCAGCTCTGCCTGCGAGTGGCTGATGTCACCGGCCTGCCCCTCGGGGCTGCCCATCCCCACGCCCTGCAGGAGCTGGTGGTGGATACGGACGCACGGGAGTGGTACCTGCCGGTACCACTCTGTGATCGCGACTATCGCGTCGATCTGGGCTATCGCCTGGCCGGCGGCGGCTGGTTCTCCCTGGCGGTGTCTTCCGTGGCGCGGGTGCCGGCGCTGGAGCCCAGCTCAGGGATGGCCGATGGGTTTGCAGCCTTTTCCCTGGAGGCTCCGATCGGTGCGATCTCGGAACCGGTGCCAGCTTTGAGCAGTGGCGGGGTAGAGCACGAGCGCTTTTACCGGCTGGCCACGGTCGCCAGCTCCCGCAGCCGCCGCGTCGGCTCGGAGGTGCTGCATGAGAATGATTTTGGTGGCGAACAGGCAGGGTTGCTCAATGCCTCAGGAGCTGGGGTGTGGGCCAGCGGCCGGAGCGAATCGGGCAGTGGTCTGCTGCGCCAGCGCTCCTTCTGGCTGGTGGCTGATGCCGAGCTGATCGTCCACGCTGCCACCGAACCGAGCGCCAGCCTGTTCATCGGCGAAGCGCCGGTGGCTTTAAACGCCGACGGCACCTTCCGCGTGCACGTGCCCTTCCGCGATGGCGAGCAGCTCTATCCGATCCGTGCGGTCGCTGCCGATGGGGAGCAGGAGCGCTCGATCCGGCTGGAATTCCAGCGCCGCACACCAGAAGCCCAGGTGAACACCCGGGAAGAGGCGGAGCTTGCCTGGTTCTGAACATCAGCCCATGCCGGTTCCCCCACTGAAACGTGCTCGTCGCTGAGCAGCGGTTGGACCTCCGGAGCCGCCATCAGCGTCTCCAGGAACCTGCCCATCACCTGCTCACGCAGCAGCCGCTCCCTGGTCTTGGGGAACCTGGTGGGATGCCGGACGGGATCATCCGGATCGAGGCCGACCAACCAACCGATCGAGCGCCTGGACCGATCAAGGGGGTCACGTCAGTCCGGCCCGGGTGCTTGACGCGGATCCCGTCGCCATCGCCGATCGAGAGCACTCAGGGGGGTGGAGCTGGCTGCAGGCTGGGGCCCCGGAGGGGACTCAGCAGCTGAGCAACTCCCGCAGGAACTGATCGCTCAAGGTCACAGCCGCGGCCCAGTTCTCCGCCTCGCTCAGGCCTGAGCTGCGGGTCGGCTTGAAGCTGTGGTCACCGCTGGGGATCCAGCCCAGCTGCACCTGCGGCGAGAGCCTGTAGGTCTCCACGTCCTCTCTCCGGCCGAACGTGTCCCGCTCCCCTTGCAGGATCAGGGTTGGAGTCTGCAGCCCCGCCAGGTGCTCGGTGCGCAGCTGCAGCGGCTTGCCGGGCGGGTGAAAGGGATAGCCCAAGCACAGACAGCCGCGCACCCCATCGCTGGCAGACAGGTCATCGAGCAGCAGGCTGGCGACCCGACCGCCCATTGACTTGCCGCCGATGACCAGCGGCCGCTTCGGCCCCCCTGTCTTCTCGAGCTGCACCTGCTGGCGGAACGCCTCCAGCAGCACCGGCATCCGGTCGGGCCCGTGCCGGCGACCCGTTTCTCGCATCCGGACCATGTAGGGAAACTCAAAGCGCACCACCCGCCAGCCACAGTGCGCCAGCCCACTGGCGATGGCCGCCATGAACGGACTGTCCATCGCTGCACCAGCCCCATGGGCCAGCAGAACGGTGGCTGGCGCGGACTCGGGCCCGTCGATCAAGCGGGGCGAGGAGAGGGTGGCCTCAGCGTTCATTGGGTCGTTGCTCGCGTAACCCACCGGCGACAATCCGTCCGCCTCAACGTCGCCGCCCCGAACGAGAACGATCAGCGCAGCTGCCCCTCACTCCTCCTCGTCGGCCCCTCCCGCCGGCACCAGGCGGATCTGCTTGCGACCCAGCTTGATCTCGAACTCATCTCCCGGCTTGAGGTCGAGCAGGCCGGTGTAGGCCTTGCCCACCAGCAGATTGCCGTTGCCCTGCACGGTGGCCACGTAGCTCAAGCTGCGGCCAGCCTTCCCTTTGCCGTTGCCACCACCCTCTCCGAGGCTGACGCCTTTGGCCTCCAGCAGGGCCTCGTAGAAGGCGGTGAAGTTGAGGCGCTCACCGCCATCCTTCTTGGTGCTCACATAACCAGCGGCCCGCACCAGATCGGATTTGGAACCATCTCCGAGCTCTTTGACTTTGGCGAGCAGTTCAGATCCGGTGAGGGCCATGGTGGTGAAGCATCCACTAACGGCACTCTAATGCTCGGGCTGTTGGCTGTGAGCGCTACACGGTTCGGGGGTAGCCCTCATGGGCGGAGGCTTTTGCAGAGCTTTGCCATCACCATTCCCATCCAGGACCGTGTGACCTCGGCGCAGCACTTCCTGCATGCGGGCACGGCGCATCCCTGTCTTGTCAGCATCGGCGACGGGGAAGCCTGCCCATCGCTCATCGCCACGCTGAAGGGGGTTCAGGGGGTACGGGAACAGGAACACCGGCAAGCCGCCGCCGCCGGGAAAGAGGCCTAACTTGAGGTTGAGGGGAGATTCGGAAGCCAACCCGGACCCTGCCTTCCAAGAGAATCCGGCCAGGGATCCCCCGAGCCGGTGGTCACAAAGGAGGTGCGCCCAATGTGCGTGAAACCGCCGTGAACTCGATGGCGCAGCGCGAACGCCTTCCCGTAGGTGCAGAAAGCCATACGCCACTGCTGATCCCCGCGTGTTGAACCCCCGGGCTGCATAACCCGGGTGTGGATCACAAGCGAGAAGGTCAAGCCCCGAGCATCTCTTCTTGCAGACGTGATCTCACTCCTTGCCTGCCAGGCCCCAGACAGGTGACACGTGAACCCCAGACACCCGACCGGCCGTCCCTGGTGTGAGGAGGTGACCGCCGCAACCGGTGCAAAGGCGCCCCCCACGGGGCGCCTTCCTGCTTGAGGACAATCATCAGGGTGACGCGGAACTGGCGGCCAGCTACGGGGTGGTGGAGGCGGAGGGTCGCCCGCTTGATCCCCGATCGGCGGATTCCCCGGCATCCCATTGCAGGCATCGACAGGATGGACGGGTCGCGGAACCCTGATGGACAGCACCGCCAGTTCAGCCTCCACACCGCTGCTGCTGATCCACCCGATCGGTGTCGGCCTCTCCTCGAGGTTCTGGGATCGGTTCATCCGCTGCTGGACGACGCGTGACCCCACAGCAGAACTGCTGGCGCCGGATCTGATCGGTTGCGGTGATGCTCCCTGCCCGGAGCAACCACTCACCCCGGAAAACTGGGCCGAACCGCTCATCAGCCAGCTGCGGGAGCGCGGTTCGCGGCCGGCCGTTCTCGTGAGCCAGGGCGCCTCCCTTCCGATCGCGCTGGCGCTCCAGGCCGGGGCGCCTGAACTGGTGCGTGGCCTGGTAGCGATCAGCCCGCCGGGCTGGCGCGTGCTGCAGGAGGCATTCCCACCAGAGCGGGCCCACACACTGTGGCGGCTGCTGTTCCGTGGACCGGTCGGAGGGCTCTTCTATCGCTACGCCCGGCGCCGCAGCTTTCTGCGTGCGTTCTCGCAGAAGAATCTGTTCGCCCGCGCCGAAGACGTCGATACCGAATGGCTGGACACCTTGGTGGAGGGATCCCGCTCGATGGCCACCCGCTGGGCCGTGTTCTCCTTCCTCGCAGGTTTCTGGCGCCGGAACTGGGAGCCACAGCTCGCGGAACTCACCATTCCCCTGCTGGTGGTGTTCGGGGAATCAGCCACAGGCATCGGACGCGCGCGGTACTGGGACGATCTCAGCGAGCGCCTGGCCACCTATCGCTGCACCTTGCCGCAGGCCGCCATCACCACCATCGAGGGCAGGAACGTGTTGCCGTATGAGTCCACAGAGGCCTGCGTCTCCTGCGTGCGCGACTGGCTGAGCGGCCTGAGGTGATCGCCCACCAGGCGTTCGCTGAACAACCCGTCTCCCCCTGCGAAATGGCCCATCCGCTCAGCTGAGAGGCACGGTCAACAGGCGCAGAGGGGTTGGCGGAGCGGGATTCAGGTCGCCAGGGCCGCGCCCCGGACCTCCGCCAGCGCTCCATTGCTGCCTCCGTTCTCCTCAAATGCAGCTCGCTGATCCTCTACTTCAGCCCCCACCTAACCCGGCGAATCCTTGCCTGGGCGGAAGGCCTGTTCAGGGCACCAGATCGCGGCAAGGGAATCTCCCAGGCCCCGCGTGCGGCCCTGCAGGTGCTCCATCCCCACCCAGGCGCAGACAAGGCCATCGAGGCTGTCTTCCAGCGGCTTGAGGGCAGCAAGAGCGGAGACCTGCTCAGGCTCCGGCAGAGGCAGGGCGATCGCCCCGATGTGCTGATTGAGGGCGGTTCGGATCTGCCGGAACTCCACCAGCAGCCGGCGGATCCTCTCGGACACCGGCAACTGCTCAGCCTTCCAGTACTGAAGCGAGCGGCTGACCTTGTAGGGAACCCGGTAGTCGCGCTGCAGCAGCGCCAGCAGGGCGACATGGGGATAGACCTCGATCACCCCGCGAGGCCCAGCGCAATCTGTGGCGGTGTGCAGGGGGTAGCCCCTGCTCTGCAGCTCCTCACGGATCCGGTCAGCGATGGCTCCAGGCCGCTGGGCCGTCGGGCTATGGACGGCACAGCCCCGGTTGCCGAACAACCGCGATACCTCACGATCGGCCGCACGTCGCTGGGCGATCGGCTCGGCGGAAAGCGGCATGTCGAAGGCGATCAGATCCACCGGCCCTCCGCCAAGACGTTCAGCGGCGTCCAGCAGTGCATCGATCTCTGGCCTGCTGCCCTGCGGCCGTGCCGCCCAGTCCACAGGGGTGCCATGGGCCAGGTCGATGAAGCTCTGATAGCTGGGAGCCAGGGCCACACACGACCATGCATCTCCGCGCTGCTGCACCAGGGCCACACCACTGGGCTGATGGGCCGTCCAGGCCGCATCGATCCCCAGCACCAGGCCCCCGGCAACAGGAGTTGGCCTCTCGATCCTCACCGCCGTGCCGGATGCACACACCCTGGCTGCAATCTGGCAACCCGGCGATCAAGCCGCGATCCGCCAGGCCATGGCCCTACCGGCCACGGTGCTCTGCTGCGCCAGGAGAACGCGACCGTCTACGCCAATCCCCGCTCCAGTTGGGCGGCCCTGGCCACCTGGGTGCAGTTCAGCGGCTCCGCTGCAGACATGTTGGGTGCCACTGCCCTGCTGAGGGGTTGAGCGGGGGCCCCACGCCCCTGCAGCCCTTCGCCAATGCACGGCTCCTGCTGCATGAGACCTCCATCCCCGGCGTCGACACCGGTGACTTCACCTACAACGGCATCCTCTGCCGCAGCGCCCGTCTGCCGCCCAAGCCGGGGGCGATCTGGCTGAGCAGCGAGCTGGCGTGGCAGCAGCACGGCCGGTGATGCCGCTGTGGACCCCTACGCCCAGCACACCCAGTTCTCGGTGCTGGAGTTCGGCGCCAGCTACGGCTCCGGCGGCATCGGCGCCCTGGTGCAGCCGCTGATCCGGCCGATACTGAACAGGCGCGTCTGATGTGATGAGCCGCTCTACAGCCCAGCCTGCAGGCAGCCTGGAGCAGGTTCTTGCGCTCCTGCGTGAGCACCGTGGCGAGTGGCGGCGGCGCTACCAGCTGCAGCGAATCGGTCTGTTCGGCTCCATGGCCCGTCGGCAGGCCACGGCTGGCAGTGATGTGGATGTGTGGGTGGAGCTGGATCCGCTGACGCCGTTTGCCACCGTGCATCTCAAACAGGAACTGGAAGAGCTGCTGCAACGCCCCGTTGATCTGGTGCGCCTGCGGGAGCGGATGAACCCGGCTCTGCGAGCGGCGATCCTCAAGGACGGCATCAGCGCGTGAGTGACGAGCTGTTGCTGGTGCTCGTTCCGCTGCGGCAGGCACTGGAGCGGTACGAGCGCAAGGCCAACCCGCTGTTACAGGATCCAGGCCTGCTGGAGCAGGAGGAAGGCCAGGGTCTTCTGGATGTGATCTGTATGCAATTTCTGGCTGACGGAGAAGCTCTCAGCAGCAGGGGACTCCCCCTGCTCGTGCCGTGCAGACCCAGGCCGGCAGTCCTAACCTGTTGTACAGGGAGTTGGACGCCTCAGATGCAGGTGGTGAGCTTTTCGGAAGCCCGCGAGAGCTTCAAGGCGGTGCTGGATCGTGTCGAGGCCGACGCCGATGTCACCCTCATCACACGGCGCCACGCCCAGGGTGCCGTGCTGATGTCGCTTGACACCTACAACAGCCTGATGGAGACGGTGCATCTGCTGCGCGCTCCCGCCAATGCCACCCACCTGCAGCGCTCACTGGAGCAGGCCGATCGTGGTGAGCTGCTCGACCATCCCCTGATCGACGCCGATCTGGTGGATGCCGGCAACTGAGCGGCTGGCGTGGACGCCGGCAGCCTGGGAGGACTATCTCTACTGGCAGGGCCAGGACCGCAAGCAGCTGCGGCGCATCAACCAGCTGATTCAGGCCTGCCTGCGGGATCCCTGCGTGGGCATCGGCAAACCGGAGCCGCTGCGGGAAAACCTCTCCGGCTGCTGGTCACGCCGCATCGATGACGAGCATCGGCTGGTGTATCGCCTGGCAGCGAACCTGCTGGTGATCCTGGCCTGCCGCTACCACTACCGCTGAAACGGGAAGCTCGGCAATAGCCCATGACCTCCCTGGGGCCCGGCCCCACCCAGCTCATGGGCCTCACCCTGATCGAGGCAGCCCAGTACGAAACCCTCCTCGAGCACCTCGCCGTGCTCAAGACCTTCTCGGAGGGGGAACTGGTTTCGCGGCTGCCAATTCTGAACATCAACGGCAGCGGCCTGTGATGCCGATCGAGGGCCGTCGCTGTCGTGGCAAACCTGGCCCACGCAATCGCACACCTCACCTGGGCTGAGCCAGGCCAGCGCCTCCAATCACAACAGGGAGATCTGCTGCTCCCAAACGTAGAAATCAAAGGGCGGGGATGTCATCTCTTGCCTTGAGTCTTTCGCTGACAGCTGCAGCATGGCTCATCAGAATTGAACCAATCAGTGGGATCGGTCATGGCAGCAGTCAGCGGAAGACGTGGGCGGCTGATCAGCGTGCTGGCCTGCCTGGCAGCGGCGGGTTGGCTGCTCCCTGCGGCACAGGCCGAACCGCAGCAGGCGCTGGCGATCCTGCTCAAGCAGCTGCAGGCCAAGCCCATGGGCCTCTACGACGGTGTGCGTCTGTTCCGGCTGAACCAGCCCGGTGGCGGCACGCTCACCCTCACGGTGAGCTGCGAGCGCGAGCAGTGGCGTGTGCAGAACAGCGACAGCGCCAAGGGCCAGCCCAGCTTCTACGACACACCCTTTCTCTCCGCCAAGGGGATTGGCCGCACCTGGGTCTGCACCGGTCCTGCGCGGGTGCTGGAGTGACGTTCAGCCGCTCGCGCTCAAACCGCGCCACGATCTGGGTGAGCAGGGCCCGTTCAGCCGCCCATTGATCGCCCGTTTGGGTGATCAGCAGCACACTCAGCTCCACCGCCAGCGGCGTGATCCGTTTCACGCCACGCACCAGCGGCGGCTCCAGCATCAACGGTTTCCACTCAGGCCTGGCCGCAAAGGCCAGGCATTCCTCCCGCAGCACAGCCAGGGCCTGCTCCAGGTGCGCACTGTCTGGTGGCAGCGGCACGCAGCCGCAGTCCCAGCTGATCGGGCTGCATGCTGCGCCGTGCATGGCGCAACCGGCGCTGCAGCACCTGTTGCCAAGGCTGGGCCAGCTGTTCAGGCCCGAGGCCGTGCAGCTGACCGTCGGCCGCGGTGACCGTGAGCAGTGGCAACGGCACAGGCCTGCCCGGCACACGCGCCTGCAGCACCACGGTGCCGCCAGGGCCAGGAATGCTCTCGACCTCCAGCTGATCGGCCTTGCATGGAGGCCATGGGATCAGCCGGGGCGGTTCAAGCGCTTCAGGCGCAGGGCGCTCACCGAGACGATGGCTTCGAAGTCGGCCCTGCATGACGATGCGTTGCCGCTGGTCACGAGGGATGTGGATCCCGCTGCTGCTCCTGCTGTCTCCAGCCTCCGGTTCGATCGTGGCTGCAACGGGATTCGGAGGCTCCGTCGATGGAAGACACCCCGCCTGAGCACCAGCCAGGAGTGCGCTGACGATCCGGCCCCTGCTCCAACAGTCCTGACCAGATGTGACGTTCCTGGCGTGTCGCTGCTCTGCGAGAACAGCCCTGTCGCCGTCCACTGCGCCGCCCCAGGTGCCCCGGACCCAACGGAACGTCCCGGTTGACACCTGGCCCCAGGTGCCAGCGCCGGCAGCTCCGACCACAACTAAAACCACCTGATCTGACGATCAACCGACCGCACAGCTGCGCCCGCCCCCCTTGGGAAGGCACCACGGCTGAGCAGACAAAGCCCGGGGCCAGCGCTCCGGGCTTTGTTGTGACCATGCTGCGGGCCAGGGCACAAGCAAGGAAATGGACTGCGACTGTGGAGCGGATCCATCCGCGGCGCTGGAACGCCGAACCCTGTGGATGGTGCTCGTGATCAACTCCGTCATGTTCGTGGTGGAGCTTGCCTTTGGCCTCCGCGCCGATTCCAGCGGTCTGATTGCTGACTCGCTCGACATGCTCGCCGACGCGGGTGTGTACGGCATCAGCCTGGGGGCTGTGAGCCGCAGCCTGAAGCGACAGCGCCGTGCCGCGCAACTCAGCGGCCGGCTTCAGATCCTGCTCGCGATCTGGGTGCTGTTGGAGGTGCTGCGCCGCAGCGTCCTTGGCCTTGAACCGATGAGCGCCGTGATGATGGGCATAGGCGCTCTCGCCCTGCTCGCCAACCTGCTCTGCCTGGTGCTGGTGCGTCGGCACCGCAATGGCGGAGTGCACATGCGCGCCTCGGTGATCTTTTCCACCAACGACACCCTGGCCAACCTCGGCGTGATCGTCGCCGGCCTGCTGGTGGCCTGGACCGGCAGCCCCATCCCCGACCTGCTGATCGGCACCGCCATCAGCCTGCTGGTGCTCAACGGCGGCCTCCGCATCCTTCGCGAGGCTCGCGCCTCACGCCCGTGAGCCGTCTGTCGCCTGGGTGCTCAGCTGACGCGGCGGCATCGGCAGACGGGTGCTCACCGCGAAGGCGAGGGCCACCAGCAGGGCCGAAGCCCACAGGCACGCCTGCAGACCACCCACCAGAAACAGGGCGCCGGAGAGCACGGTGCCCACCAGGCGGCCGGCAGCATTGGCCATGTAATAGAAGCCCACGTTCAGGCTGACATCCTCGGCTTCTGTGTAGGCGAGAATCATGTAGCTGTGAATCGAAGAATTCATCGCAAAGACCAATCCGAATGCGGCAAGGCCCACCACCACGGCAATGCCGGGATGGGCCGCCTCCCGCCAGAGGGCGATGGCGATCAGCGCAGGGATGGCCGTGAGCGAGCCGCTCCAGAACTCCACCGCTTTCACGCCCGGGGGGGCGCTCTGGCCCCAGCTGCGTCGCAGGGCGGGCGCCGATCCCTGCACGATCCCGTAGCCGATCACCCACAGGCCCATGAAGCCACCCACCTCCCAGAAGCGCCAGCCCAGGGCCTGCTGCAGAAACACCGGCAGGGCCACCACGAACCAGACATCACGGGCGCCGAACAGGAAGAAGCGGGCCAGCGACAGGATGTTGATGCCTGCGGATTTGGAAAACAACGCGGTGAAGCTTGGCTCAGCTTCATGCGGCCGATCTCCGCCGGCAGAACCAGGGTGAGCAGGAAGGCGAGAAACAGACCGGCCGCCATCGCACCCACCGCCGCGTTGAAGCCGATCGTGGTGAGCAGCAGACCCCCTAGGAAGAAGCCCACGCCCTTGAGTGCGTTCTTGGAGCCGGTGAGAATGGCCACCCACTGGAACAGTTGGCCTTCGCCCTTGCCGTGATCCTCCGGTGTTTCCGGCACCACGGTTTTGATGGCGCTCTTGGCGCTCATCTTGTTGAGATCCTTGGCGATGCCGCTGATGGCCTGAGCCACCATCACATAAGCGACGCTCCACCACTTCGGCCAGGAATCAGCCACCGGAATCAGCATCAGCAGTGCCGCCACCTGCATGAGGGTGCCGGTCCACAGCGTGAGCCGCAGCCCGAAGCGGGCGCCCAGCCAACCGCCATAGAGATTGGTGATCACCCCGAAGAACTCATAGAAGAGAAACAGGAAGGCGATCTCGAGGGTGCTGTAGCCGAGCTCATGGAAGTGGAATACCACCAGCATGCGCAGGGCGCCGTCGGTGAGCGTGAACGCTCAGTAGTTGGCGGTGACGATCGCGTATTGCTGCAGCGCAGAAAGAGCCTGGCGCGGTTGCTTCGAGGCCTCGATCGAGGTGGGTCGTGGGTCTCTGTTCATGGCCTGGTCTCAACGCTCATCCAGCAGGACGACATGGCTCACCAGATCAGCCATGCGGCAGCTGTAGCCCCACTCGTTGTCGTACCAGGCGTAGACCTTGAGCTGGCTGCCGTTCACCACCATCGTGGAGAGGGCGTCGATGATCGAACTGCGGCTGTCGTTGACGAAATCCACAGACACCAGCGGCCGGGTTTCGTAGCCGAGGATGCCGTGCAGAGGGCCATTCGCGGCGGCTTCAAAGGCGCCATTCACCTCCTCCACCGTGACGTTGCGCTCCAACTCGAAAACTGCATCGGTGAGCGAGGCGTTCAGCAGCGGCACCCGCACGGCGTGGCCGTTGAGCTTGCCCTGCAGCTCCGGGAAGATCAGGCCGATGGCCTTGGCCGATCCGGTGCTGGTGGGGATCAGGCTCTGCAGGCAGGAGCGGGCGCGGCGCAGATCGCTCTTGAAGCCATCGACCACCACCTGGGTGTTGGTCACATCGTGCAGGGTGGTGATCGAGCCGTGGCGGATGCCGAAGCTTTCGTGCACCACCTTCACGACCGGAGCCAGGCAGTTGGTGGTGCAGGAGGCGGCGGTGAGCAGCCGGTGCCGCTCCGGGTCATAGAGGTGATGGTTGATGCCGAACACGATGTTCAGCGCCTCGGCACCGGCAATCTCTCCTTTGACGGGGCAGGCCACCACGACGCGCCGGAGGCCCACCGCATCGAAATAGGGCTGCAGGGTTTCAGGCGTCTTGTTCTTGCCGCTGCATTCGAGCACCAGCTCCACGCCCGTCTCCCGCCAGGGAACTGCAGTGGGCTCCTTCTCCTGGGTGTAACTCACGGGCTTGGTGCCCACGAAGAAGCCGCGCGTGTTGGTCTGCACCGCCTGCTGCCAGCGGCCGTGCACGGAATCGAACGCCAGCAGGTGCGCCGCGGTCTGGGCATCGCCGCCGGCGTCGTTCACGTGCACCAGCTCGATGCCGGGCCGGCCCCAGAGGGCGCGGAACACCAGGCGGCCGATACGGCCGAAGCCGTTGATTCCGATCTTCATGGCTGCAGCAGCCCGCTTCGGGGCGCGGAGGCCGACGCACCATAAATCAACTAGGATTGATGGGTTGTGTGTCGCCGGTCACATGCAGGTCAGCACCAGTTCTCCGGCGGGCCTCCGTCGAGCCACAGTTGGCCCTCCAGCCACCGCCATCGCCCCAGCGCCCGGATCGCTCGGCGCCGATCAGGCCAGGGCTCTGCTGAAGGCCCTGGCCGAACCGATCCGCTTGCAGCTGATTGAGGCCCTTGGAGGCGGGGAACGCTGCGTGTGCGAGCTCACCGAGCAGCTGGGCCTGGCCCAGTCCAAGCTCTCCTTTCACCTCAGGGTGCTGAAGGAGGCGGGGCTGCTGACAGACCGTCAGAGCGGCCGCTGGGTGTACTACAGACTCCGACCCGAAGCCATCGAACAGCTGCGGGGCTGGCTCTCCGGCCTGGCGGCCCACTGCACAACTCCCGCTGAACCTTGCTGTTGATGGCTATGGGCATCTTTGAGCGCTTCCTCAGCCTCTGGGTCGCACTCGCGATTGCCTCCGGCGTAGCCCTCGGCGCCCTCTTCCCGGGGGCCGCTCAGGCGATCGCATCGCTGGAGGTGGCACGCATCAATCTGCCCATCGGTCTGCTGATCTGGGGCATGATCTACCCGATGATGCTGGCGGTCGATTTCGGCTCCCTGGCCGGACTGCGGCATCAGCCCAGGGGACTGGTCATCACGGTGGTGGTGAACTGGCTGATCAAGCCGCTCACGATGACAGCCATCGCCTGGCTGTTCCTGCGCGGACTCTTCGCGGCCTGGATTCCAGACGAGCTGGCTGACCAATACATCGCCGGCATGATCCTGCTCGGCGTGGCACCCTGCACGGCCATGGTGTTCGTGTGGAGCCGCCTCAGCGATGGGGATCCCAACTACACCCTGGCTCAGGTGGCCATCAATGATCTGATCATGGTGTTCGCCTTCGCTCCGATCGCCGCGCTGCTGCTGGGCGTGAGCAAGGTGCTGGTGCCTTGGAACACGCTCTTCACGGCGGTGGGTCTGTTTGTCGTGATTCCACTGACGGCCGGTTGGCTCACCCGTGTGTTGCTGCACTCCACCCGTCGGATGGACCGTCTTGAGCAGCGGCTCAAGCCCTTGGCGATCGTGAGCCTGATCGCCACGGTATTGCTGCTGTTCATGGTGCAGGCCAGCGCCATCCTGGCTAATCCACTGGCGATCGTTCTGATCGCCATCCCCCTGATCCTGCAGACCTATCTGATCTTCTGGATCAGTGCCCAGTGGATGCGCCTGTGGCGCCAGCCCCATGCCATAGCGGCCCCCGGCGCCATGATCGGCGCCTCCAATTTCTTCGAGCTGGCCGTGGCCGTGGCAATCAGCTTGTTCGGACTCAATTCCGGAGCTGCGCTCGCCACCGTGGTGGGTGTTCTGGTGGAGGTGCCAGTGATGCTCTCGCTGGTGGCGATCGCGAATCGCAACGCACGCTTGTTCCCCTATCGAACCGTCTGAACCAGGCCCGATAGGCCCTTGAGAGAAGGACTCGCTCCTGAGCTGGCACCGCAGCCGATTACCACTGGGCTTCTGTCTTCCGCCAGCCTTCTTTGAGCTTTTTGTTCCAGAGCTTGAGCGCTTCCTGCCGGCTGAGTTCCTTGCGGTGCTTGAGCCGAGGCACGGGCTAGTCGGGCAGCAGCTCCTCGGTGATCAGCTCCAGCCGCTGGCTCCAGCGGTCCCAGTGGGTAGGCCGGAAGTGCAACACCTGCCGTCCATCGCTCAGCCAGCCAGGCTTGGGGGAGAGGGGCGGGTGCTTGCTGGTCGCCACGCGAGGTTCAGGCCACCTCCAGTGCACCAGCCACTCGGCATAGGCGCCACGGGTGCGGTTCTCCAGCAGGTGGCCGGAGTTCCAGCGGAGGAAGGCGTCGAGGTCACTCATGGCCGGTTGGATTCCGGGCGCAGCGGCACAAAGATCCGGTTGCCGTTGGCCTTGTTGGTGAACACGGCATTGCCCTGGACGTAGATCTCCCGTTCCCAGAGGCCGCCCAGGCTGTCTCGCAGGGTGGAGAAGGGGAAGCCTTCCTGGATCAGTCGGTAGGTCATCGCCGTGCCGTCCTTCCAGACGATCTGAACTGTGCCGTCGCTGCTGTGGCTGTCGCGGCAGGGGATCGGCCGGTCGTTGTAGGCGCAGTCCTTCCAGGGTTCGGCGCGGCTGGGGGCGCCGCCGATCAGCAGGGCCGCCATCGCGGCGATTCCCGAAGCCGACCGGGCACCGTGGCACCGGCCAAGTGCGGCTGGCAGGCACCGCAGCCGCTCACGCATCAGTACCCCCATCCACCGCTTGCACGACCCCCAGGATGGAGGCGGTGGAGCGTGACGGGAACGGGCCGATGTGCGTGAGTTGGTGCTGGCCATTGGCATTCCAGGATTTCGGCCATCTCTGATTCGGAAAGCTCAACGGTGACTTTCATGGTTTTCACCTCAGAGCGTCAGACGCCAAGGACAACATGGCGGCTCAGACCAGGCCACCCAGCCGGATGAGGGCACCCACCACCACAAAGGCGATCGCCAGAGCGGTGATGCCGCGGATGTGCCAGGCCAAACCGCTGAGGGTGGCGTCGGTGAGGTTGGGGATCAGCCGAAGCCGGGCGTGGATGGCCAGGGCAGCCGTGGCGGCAAGCAGCAACAGCTTGGTTCCCACCAGCATCCCGATTGGATTGGCCGGGCTGAACAGCCCCTGGAACCTCGGCAGGTAGATCCAGGTCATCCACAGCCCCGTCACCACCTGGATCGCCAGGGCGGTGAGGCCCAGCGGCTCGAAGGTCTCCTCGAAACTGCGGATCGCCGTCGCGCTCCGCTCCCGCAGGGCTCTGGGCAGCACCCCCAGGTCCAGCACCAGATGCCCGCCAGTCCACACCGTGGCGGCGAGGGCATGCACGATCACCAGCAGCGGGAAGACGGACATGGCAGCACCGGGGGATCTCCACCCACGATGGGTGCGATCCAGAGGGGCTGAGCGTGAAGGTGTTCGTGGACCTGTGGGTGGTGCCGATCGGCGTGGGGGTGCCCCTGGCGCCCAGCATCGCCGCCTGCGAAAGGGAGCTCACGACAGCCGCCCTCAAGATCCAGCTGCACCCCAACGGCACCGCCATTGAAGGGGAAAAGCAGCAGACCCTGGAAGGCAAGGTGGCCAGGGTGCAGGCGCTGCTCTGATGGCCGATCATCCGGAGGCGCCTGGAGCGATCCTCCACTTCTGGTTTGAGGAGTCTCGGCCTGGGCAGTGGTTTGCCAAAGACCCGGTCTTTGACGGGCAGGTGCGGGAGCGCTTCATCGGCCTCACACGACAGGCGATCGCCGGCGAGCTCGCCCCATGGAGCACTGAGGCGCCAAGCGCCCTGGCGCTGGTGCTGCTGCTCGATCAGTTCCCGCGCCAGATCTGGCGCGACACCGCCATGGCCTTCGCAGGCGATCCCCAGGCCCTGGGGTTGAGCCTGGGGGCGGTGGAGCAGGGCTGGCTGGAGGCAGAACCCGAGCAGGCGCGGCGACAGTTCTGGCTGATGCCGCAGATGCACAGCGAGGAGCTGGCGGTGCAGGAGGCGGCCGTGCCGCTGTTCGGGCAGTTCACCGACGCACGCACCGCCGAGTTCGCCCGCCGGCACCGTGACGTGATCGCCCGCTTTGGCCGCTTCCCCCATCGCAACGCTGCTCTTGGGAGGGTGTCGAGCGCTGCGGAGCTGGCCTTCCTGCAGACACCGGGCTCAGGCTTCTGAGCCATCGGGTCCCACGGCGGCGGCGGAAGGCGACCCAGGGCTGGCGCTGCAAGGTGCCGGCGTTCACCCTGCAGCCAGGGTGACGCTGACGACCCGCCCGCCCCCGATCTCGATCCGCTCGATCGCCGCCATCACCTGCCGCCGCCAGGCCGGTGTCATCTCCGGGGTTCGCGCCGATCGTGGGCAGCAGCTCAGCCAAGATCCAGTTTCAGCTGGCGGTCTGTGGTCGCCGCGTCGCCGCTCCCGCGGCGGCGGCGCTCCCCGGGGCGGAGTCCCGAACGCCTGGAGCCGTGCCGCTGCTGGATCGTGTCCGCCCTTTCCGAGAAGCCTTCCTGCCGCCGCCGGGTATGGATTCGCTCGCGGGCTTCCCTGGCCGCAGCGGCGGGATCGACGACGGGTTGCGGATAGTCCAGCCCCACCCCCCGGCCGGCCAGGAGCGGGCCGGCGTCCTCGAGGGTCCAGGGCCGATGGCGCTGGGCCGGCGGCAGCTGAGCCAGCTCCGGCAGCCACCTGCCGATGAAGCTGCCGTGGGGGTCGTGGTCCTCGCCCTGCTTGATCGGGTTGTAGATGCGGACGGTGTTGATGCCGGTGGTGCCCGCCTGCATCTGGCACTGACTCCAGTGAATGCCGGGCTCGTAATCCACGAACAGGCGCGCCAGCACCAGTCCGGCGTCGCGCCAGGGGAGGTTGAGGTGGTGGCAGGCCACCGAAAGCAGCATCGCCCGCATGCGGAAGTTGAGCCAGCCGGTGGCCCTCAGCGACCTCATGCAGGCATCCACAAACGGCAGTCCGGTGCGTCCCCGGGCCCAGGCCTCCAGGCGGACGGGATCACTTGAGGCCAGCCCCGCCATGAGTGGATGCAGTTCGCGGAATTCCAGGTCGGGCTGGCACTCCAGCTTCTGAATGAAATGGCAGTGCCAGTGGAGCCGTTCCTGGAACCCGCGCAGAGCCCGCTGCCAGGTACGGCCCACAGTGGAGCCGCTGGCGCCGGCGCCGAGCTCCTGTCGGCGGTGGCGGCAGGCGTGCACCACCTGCCGCAGCGACAGGGTGCCCCAGGCAAGGTGCGCCGAGAGCCGGGAGCAGCCGCTGGTGGCGGTGAGAGGGCTCGACAGGTCCAGGTGATACCGGGCTCCCCTGTGCTGCAGGAAGCTCTCCAGCAGGGCCAGGCCCTCACGGCGGCCGCCGGGCTGGCGGCCGGGGCAGGGATCATCCGCCAGGCCAAGCGCTGCAGCATCGGGCAACGTGCCCGGATCCACCCCCTCCAGGCAAGGCAGCCGCGGCGGCGGCGGCGAGAGCGGTTCGCCCATCAGCTCCTGCCAGCGCCGGGCCCAGCCGTCGCGGCTGGGCAGCCGTCGGATCACGCCGAACTGGCGGCATTGGCGCCAGGTGATGCCGTGCCTCCGGGCCCAGGCGGCCACCCGCCGGTCGCGGGCGTAGGTCCAGCCGTTTCCTGTCTCCTCATGGCTCCAGAGGCCGCCGATCCCGAAGCGACGCCGGGCTCGCTCCAGCACCTCCTCCACCTCTCCGACCCGCACCACCAGGGGCTGGCCCAGACAGGCCAGCTCCTGGCCCAGGTCGATCAGACTCTCAGCGCAGAAGGCCCACTGGCGGGCGGAGGCATCCGGCTGCCGCCACAGCTCCGGTTCGATCACCACCAGCGGCAGCACCGGCCCGTGGCGGCTGGCCTCAAGCAACGGCCGATGGTCGGTGACCCGCAGATCCCGCTTGAACCACATGACCTGCAGAGAGCCCACCGTCTCGCCGCCGCCCAACTCCGGCGTTCCACTTTGGCGGGTTGGTCATCGGACGGCGAGCACCGCCACCATGACCTCAGCGACCTGCAGCTCCGCCGAGGAAACGTGGAGTTCTCCCACGGGGTGTGCGAGGCCTGCATGGCGAAGCATGTCCCGGAAGTGGCACCGCTGGTTTGAGCCTCCAGCGAACCGAAGCGGAGAGCTGGCCCTAGCGAGGCCAGGCTTGCTGAGGTGAGCTGCCCGCTGTGAATCCTGAAGTGAGGTGTAGACCCTGCGCTGCTGCGCCACCCATCAGGGATTCAGACGCTCCTCCTGCCAGCCGTGGGCTCGTCTCCAGCGACGACGCAGGTGAGGATGATCCCTCAGCTCCAGCAACTCCACCTGGGCAAGATCAATGCGCAGCAGCTGGAAATGCTCCGGCAGCGGGGTTGCGTCGGCAAGCTCCAGCGGGAAAGCCTCTGCGGCATCAAACGCTGCCCCCGGTTCGGGCCAGCCCCAGAGGGCGCGGCCTGAAGGGGTGAGCTGGTACCAGTGCCGCAGGCGCGCATCCCTGTCCACGTCTGGGGGCAAGGTCAGTACGTCCCCGCGCAGGCGAAACTGAGAGCGGGCTTTGGGCAGCAGCCAGCACAGTTCCACGGCGGGCTGCTGCTGCAGCTCAACCTGTTTCGCACTGCGCCCGTCGGTGAGCAGATCCAACGCGGCGCCAGCGACCCAGCCACGAAAGACCAGGGTGCGCACCCGCGGGCTGCCATCGGGAGCGACGGTGGCGAGCTGCAGCCAGCGGGCCGCTGGTGAGCGGCCTTCCCGTTCGCGGGCCCCGCGGAGTAACGCTCGCCATGGCGGCAGTGCCATCACGTCGGCTTCGGCTGGCGTCGGTTCAGGGCCAGGGCACTTCCGATACCTGACGGGCTGCCGATCAGCGCGCTCCAACAGCGACTGGCTGCATCAGGCCACCACCTCCTGAGCCGGAATCGTCATCATCACGCTCTTCACCAGGCTGCAGGATTGCGCAGAGGCCAATGGCGGCGCTGCAGACAATGCTCAACACCAGCCGCAGGGGGAACTCGTTAGCCACTGGATCGAGGAACTCTCCCATCATGAGCCGCGTTGTTACAAACAGCAACATAAGTGATTTCCCCTGATCTGTAAAGGCTGTCCCTGCCGTGCAAGCACCTCCCACTTGTCCTGTCTTCTGGCCGCCCTTCCGCTTGTCACGGCTGCATGGCTGGTGGACCAGCCATGAAAAAAGCCCCCTCCTGGAGTGGAGGGGACCTAAGGGATTCGGGTTCACCGGACTGATCGCACAGAGTTGATCACCCTGTGTTCAGGCCGGTTGGTGATGCCGTCCTGGCGGCCTCAGCCGATCGCCGGGGCGGTCAGCGCCACGGGGGTGGCTTCCGCAGCGGCCAGGTCGAGGGGGAAGTTGTGAGCGTTGCGCTCGTGCATCACTTCCATGCCCAGGCCAGCGCGGTTCAGCACATCAGCCCAGGTGTTGATCACGCGGCCCTGGCCGTCGAGGATCGACTGGTTGAAGTTGAAGCCGTTCAGGTTGAAGGCCATCGTGCTCACGCCCAGGGCGGTGAACCAGATGCCGATCACAGGCCAGGCAGCCAGGAAGAAGTGCAGGCTGCGGCTGTTGTTGAAGCTGGCGTATTGGAAGATCAGGCGACCGAAGTAACCGTGGGCAGCCACGATGTTGTAGGTCTCTTCCTCCTGGCCGAACTTGTAGCCGTAGTTCTGGCTCTCGCTCTCGGTGGTCTCACGCACCAGGCTGCTGGTCACCAGCGAACCGTGCATGGCGGAGAACAGGCTGCCGCCGAACACACCGGCCACACCCAACATGTGGAAGGGGTGCATCAGGATGTTGTGCTCAGCCTGGAACACCAGCATGTAGTTGAAAGTGCCGCTGATGCCGAGGGGCATGCCGTCGGAGAAGGAGCCCTGACCGAAGGGATACACCAGGAACACGGCGCTGGCAGCAGCCACGGGGGCGCTGTAGGCCACGCAGATCCAGGGGCGCATGCCGAGGCGGTAGGAAAGTTCCCACTCGCGGCCCATGTAGCAGAAGACGCCGATCAGGAAGTGGAAGACAACCAGCTGGTAAGGACCGCCGTTGTACAGCCACTCATCGAGGGAGGCAGCTTCCCAG
>NZ_JBKKKY020000052.1:0-19980 GCF_046613545.2 Aphanothece microscopica RSMan92
CACAGCCTTATAGGCTCCGTGGAAGCATCTAAGACTTTTTATCAAGATACTCCCTGCACTTAGCATTCTTCTTGGTGATATGACCAAGCCAATGCTTCACGCCAACAAAGACTCATCGTCCAAGCACTGACCGGCGATCACCAGTCCTCTACGTAGTTATCGGAGAATCCAGCTTCACGGAGCATTAGTGCTAGCACAGTCATCCAGGGGATAAACGGAGGCAACGGCAGCATCAATTGTGAAGTCTTCTATCTGCATTTGCACAAATACTTGTACCAGCAGTAAAAAACATTATGGCCAGCATCCAAAGACGGCATTAATCATGGCAAAAGAAGCATGGTATATAAATGAATCTGAATTAGATGATTATCAGGTTCAGATAATTCGACGTAGTCTTACTAGCTCTTTTATCGTTAAAGGATGCGCTGGCAGCGGGAAGACTGTCTTAGCATTATGGAGGGCAAAAGAGCTTTCTGAACAAGGAGTCTCTAGCTATTTAGTAATTGTGTTTACCAAAGCTCTAAAGCAGTTCATTCAAGATGGTATCCATGCAATCGGCGTGGACGAGTCAAAAGTCATGTACCACTGGGAGTGGCTGCATAATGGCCGACCATCTGCTGACTACATCATTATCGACGAAGTTCAAGACTTTAGTCGGGAAGAGCTACAGCAACTGCGGGATTCGGCCCGAAAGCATTTAATTCTATTCGGTGACTCGGCCCAACAGGTCTATGCCGAGATGAAAGATGATCTGATGACTATGGAGGAAATACAGGTCATGACAGGAATTCCCATGGAGAATCTAGTAAAAAATCATAGACTTCCCAAGAAGATTGCTAAATTCGCAGAGGAACTCAGTTCAGGGGTAGACCCTCTTGCGCAAAGATGCTACAAGGAAGGTCCGTCAAAGCCAATCATAATGAAATGCGGCTCCTTATTAGAGCAAATTGAAGCGATCAGGCAAATAGTTCAATCTCAACGCTACACAGATGTGGGGATACTTTTTGCCTCTAACATTGATGTGCAATTTGCAAAGGATGCATGCACAAAGATGGGATGGAAGGTTGAAGCCAAGATTGGCTATGGGAGGGACTCAATGGAACTGAATTTCACCACCACAAATCCAAAACTTATGACTTATCATAGCAGCAAGGGATTGCAATTTGAGGCGGTTTTTATTCCTAATTGCCATAATTACGAAGATTATCTTCGAAATCCCCTATACGTTGCAGCAACTAGGACCTATAGATATCTATATTTGATGTATACAGGAGAAATGGCTTCGGTTTTTAGAAACATTCCCCCTAGTCTTGTCGAGAAGATTAGTTACAACAAGAAGGTTCCACAGGCTCCATTCTGAGAGCGATCCAATGAAACTATTTATACCCTCAAATTCCAACAACTTATCTATTATTGCCTCTACACTTTCGATTGCTCCTTGTGGCGTTTACAAAACCCAAATTTTTGGTTATCGCCGGTCAAGCATGACAAGACTATCTCCTTTGGAGAATGTCTTGATTGCATTATCTGAGCATGCACCACCTTCATTCCATCGACATCCTTTTGACAACGATGATGAAGGAGGATACCCGATGTACATAGAAATAGATAGTTCGCTACTTCCCCAGTTCGTTCCAGCTGATGAGCAGAACAATGTCTTTTATACCCATCAGACCGTTTATTTACTAGATGGCTTTAGGTTGCATTTTCGCAATATTACGGAACAGACTGAATCACAAGCCAAGCTTTTAAAGACGATTGAGGCCAAGTATTATACTCTGGTCAAAGAAAGGTCTGTATTTGGCGACATAGGCCTGTCGGACTCGCCTTTAATAAACCAATCTTTTGAGTTAAATCATAGCAGTTCAGTCCACGATGCCTTCGTTCTCGATAAAGCCTTTGGGGCATCGCTATGTGGAGCTTTAGCCATTCTTCTATCCAATGAACTAGACATATCTATACCCATGCAGAAAATTATAAATATGATACCCCTTGTATTAGACCGCAGTAGCGATGGAACTAGATCTGCAGCTACTGAGGCACTTGAGGAACTAGATCATGCCATTAAGCTATATGAGAAAGACCACTCACCAAATCAGGAAATATCTAAAAGATATGGCATAGATCTTCGGTGTTTGCAAACGAATCCGAAGAATTGCGAGGCTATCGATTTGGGAGCCATGCTCCTCCCTTATTGCTTGAAGGAAGGCACAGATCAACCCTTCTTATTTAGGCTCTATCGTCTCAGAGAACTTCTCGTAAACCATTCGTCGGGTAATCAGACAAAGACTGATTCCAAGGATTTAAAAAGCTTAGGAGCACGCTTATTTGCCAGCTACGATGATGACCGATTAGCCAAGCTGTCCTCAGCCAAGCTCGAGAAAAATCATATATTATTCTATGACTGCAGCAAACAAAAGTTAGTCTATAAACTACATAGAAATAGGATGTCTCCAACCGATAAATCTATGCTCGATGTAATTTGCCACTATCTTATCTTCAAATCAAGTACGCCATTCCGGAACCCAGATGCATTCTGGCCAACGAGAAGTTCGGTGCTTGAATCAATTGTTAATGAACTGAAGGAATCCAGCCTGGTTTCAGACCATCAAACAAGCTTGGGTTTCCTTCGATCAATATATCTAGGATTGGATGATCCATTATTCTCTCTGGGTGGCTTGCCCACGCCTGGCATTGTCATGGTGTCTTTAGCGGTTCTTGTTCTCTATGGCCGAAACATCTCATCATTCATCACGAGTTGCAAGGAGTTTTGCGATGGAGATATTCTGCCTGGGCTAATTCTTTGGGGTTCAACATACGGGGCTACGAGTTTTCCCAAGACCGTTGCCGCACCCCTGTGCGAGAACCCCAGTAGCCTTAATACATTAATTAAAAGCTACAAGGAAGCTTATGCGCACCATCTTAGAGGGCGGTCAGACAATGATTTACAGTTAGATTTAATTGACACATAAATAGAACACCTAATGCTTGCATTGTATCGCACTTTATGGCCATTTGCATACATATATTTAGCAACTATCCTTCACTGGCCTGGCTCTAGGCGAACGCTGAGGCCGGTCCTTTCCTTTGCGACTCAGCGTTGCGCTTCTGAATCACGTCCCTTAGCCCAGAACGAGGGGAGGGTGTTCCGCAGAGGTCCCCACCCATGAACCAGCTCACCCTCGATCGTCTTGCTGGTAACGACCCGCGGCTCCAGGACACACCGGAGTTCGTGCTGATCGGCGCTAGGAACGATCCGAGCCACGCCGAGCGGCGCTGCCAGCAACGCGGCATCTCCCTCACCAAGATCCGCATCGCCCTCGCCTACGGCCGCCATGACCACCACCACGGCTGGGAGCGCTGGACCCTGGTGTCCCGCCGGCTGCGCCGCACCCCCTACGCGCGCTTCGAGCACGACCTGAACGGCCTGCAGCTGGTCGGCCGGCAGATCGACACCGCTGATGAAGGGAGCGCCGTGGTGCAGATCAAGACCTGCAAGTGGAGCTACCACCTGCGCCGCCACTGAGCCCGTCATGCTGCTGTTCTTCGATACGGAAACCACCGGGCTGCCCCGCAGCCGCCACGCACCCGCCAGCGATCTGGCCAACTGGCCCCGCATCGTGCAGATCGCCTGGCTGCTGACTGATCACCAGGGTCACCGAAAGCAGACGGTCGAGGCGATCATCCGGCCCGATGGTTTCGCCATCCCCGCCGATGCCGCCCGCGTGCATGGCATCACCACCGCCCGCGCCATGGCCGAGGGCCAGCCTCTCCCCGATGTGCTGCAGCGCCTCCTGGCCGATCTGCGCCGGGCAGACACCCTCATCGCCCACAACCTGGCCTTCGATGAGAAGGTGCTCGGTGCCGAGCTGCTGCGCTGCGGCCTGCCCAATCCCCTGCCCTCCCTCAGCCGCAACTGCACCATGGAGGCCTCCACCGAGCTGTGCCAGCTGCCCGGCTCCTTCGGCCCCAAGTGGCCCAGCCTCGAGGAGCTGCATCAGCACCTGTTCGGCAGCGGTATCGACGGTGCCCACCACGCCCTGGTGGACGTGGAGGCCACAGCACGCTGTTTCTTCGAGTTGCGGCGCCGCGGCGTGATCGCCTGAATCACCCACCAGCGCCCGGAACGAGGGGAAGGGGCGATCCTTCCCACACGCACCACCATGCCCACTCTCCAGTCCACCACGGCGTTCGTCACGATCGACTGCCCCACCGCCCTGAAGCGCGGCCACCGCAGCCTCCAGGGCACGCATCAGCCCGAGGCCGGCGATGTGATCCATCTCGCCTCCGGCATGGATCTGCTGGTCACGGCCCGCTACCCCCATGCCATCCACACCAACTCCCTCTACGTCTTCACGCTCACCAGCCCGCTCACATCGGCCTGGCATGGCGTCGTGGCCGGCTTCATCGGGGAGAAGTATCTGTTTGACAGCTGCCGGATGCTCGCTCCCGCGTTGGGCAACCAGTACCTCTCCCTTCAGGAATCCTGCCGGGACTATGTGCAGTGCTGGAAGGCCCTCAGCGATGATGAGCGCCAGATGTATCTCTACGGAGCCACCGCCGCCGTCTCCGGCGTTGGTGCAGTGGTGAGTGGCGCGGCCTTCGTGGCTGATCTCGCCGTCGGCGGGTTCCCCATCGTCCAGGGCCTCACCTGTCTGGCCAGCGGTGCCCTCTGCGCCCACAGCCTCGGTGAGATGAGCCAGGCCGCACAGCGGGGTGCCGCACGGGCCAGAGAGCTGCAGGGCCACATGCAGTGGATGACCACCATGCTGCTGGCCAATGGCTATGCCCCCGACACCGTGCTCGTGGGGCCCACCGTGAACTCCTACTGCTCGGTTGTGGCAGCTGGCTTCGAGCGGGTGCAGGCGTATTCCCGCCGCACCATCCGCTCCATCTCGATGAGCACCGCCAGCATCCCTGGCGCGGCCCTGGCGGCCTGAGTCCCGCTGCTCCAACCCCCAGGGGTCCAAGCCCCGATCTCGGAACCCATTTGTGCGCCGCTCTCCAGGCTGCGTGGCGTCAGAGTCACCGTGGCACCGGCCTCGCCGAGCCTCATGGCAACGCCCCGGCCGATGCCCAGGCTGGCGCCCGTCACCAGTGCCACCGTGCCCCCAGATCGCTCTGCATGGCTCTCTGCCTCACCGGGCCGGTTCAGTGTGGCCAGTGGAGCCCAGGCCAGTGGGGGTAACCATCGCGGCACCGTGCAGCCCACTGCACATTCTCCGCCTTCGGGTTGGGCTGCCGGCCCTGCAGACGGCGGCCCAGGACCGATGTCAACCTCCACGGTGACTTTGCGAGCTTCCAGCCCTCGCAGCGCCGCACTGGTGCATCGTGCCAAGGACGCCACCCAACTTCGCCGTGTTCCAGGGCCACCCCGTCTCCTGCCACTCTTCCCCGCTCACCCCTGTCGCATCCACGGCCACCATCACCCACTGGTTCTGATCCATCTGCCGGCCAAAGAGTTGATCTCCAGATGGAGCCACCACCACCGCTGGGTGCCTCGGTGTCGGCCATCACCCGCTGTGCATGGATCCGAAGGCTGGCAGTGATCTGGGGAGCCCTCGCTTTCGGGGCGGGATTCTCGCCGGCAGCCCACGATCGTGTCCACTGGGGTCGTGCCGTCCCATAACATCGCCCCGATTGCCAGGGTGGGTAGGACGCCCGTAACGGAGCAGTGCCAAGCACCCGCCACAAGTACCAACCTCCGCCATGGGTGGCTGAGCATCTGACCGCCGACGCCTACAACGAATGGCTCCGAGGCAAGGCCCAGGGGATCGTGCGTCGCGATTCGGAGAGAGGCGGCACGTACTCCGTGAGCGCCGCCAAGGCCGCCATCCATGCCGCGATCGTCGCCTGCGAGGGGGTGGACTACTGGACCGGAGAGCAGCTGGACTGGAGCCTGCTCGGGAACTACAACAGTGAAGAGTCAGGACGCCGGGGCGCCAGCTACAAGCGCGCTCGGGCGATGCAGCCGACCATTGACCACCGTGAAAGCCTCCCTGAACTCGACTTCGTGATCTGCGCCTGGCGTACAAACGACGCCAAGCACGACATGACGCACGAGGAGCTGCTGGAGTTCTGCCGCCGCGTACTCGCCCACGCAGGAGTGATGGATGTCCGCCGACAATGAAGTTGGCCGGCGCATTGCATCAACCTGATTGACACGGGACACTCGATGGCCAATGGAGTGGCGCCGAGCTTCTCGAGGCCGGGCTCATCGCGGGGAACCGTGAGCAGCCGGAGCTATCGGACAGGCATTGAGACAAGTTGACCAACCGTTATCCAAAGACGGCATAGCCCTCTCCGAATACTCGACTGACACTCGCCAGGAGCAGAAGTGCACCAACTAAGCACGAGAGGGAAACAAGTAATAAGTCCAAACGCAGAAATCTCTGGCCAAAAGAAATTATTTGGATATTGACTGGCATCGCCGAAAAAAAGCGAGAAAAGCTGACCGCACGAAGATACAAAAGCCAGCCAAGGCAGATAAACAAAACCCCCATAGCAAGATTGGGAGTCCAGTTGCGGGGACTTAAGGCAATGCTGCCAATCGCCACGACCCCAGTGCCAACCCAGAAAGCCGCGCCAACAGCAGCCAGGTATTGATGATAACGAATCAGCGGCATAGTGCCCCGAGGAAGTTGGACTGGAGTAGTAGTGGCTACTTAATCCAATTAGCAGCCTTGCGAATCCCTTCGGCAACAAGGAAGGTGCAGCCGGCCTTGATCACGGAAACTCCACTGTTCTGAATCTAGGCTTTGCCTTGGGCCATGGACCTAGCCCAGCCCAGCACGCAGCAGGTCGCTGAAGCGTTGATTTCACTTGTAGGGGGTTGTATCCCAGTACACGAAGATTGACTCCTTGGCCAGCCGGTAGATGTGGATGTTGCCATTGTCAGCAAGCTCACGCATCGCGGGCTTGCCATTGGCATCGAGATAGGCATTGGGCTGATCGGCTTGGGGCGTGAGCTCAATGCGCTGGCCATTGTTGAGCTGGATGCTCACAAAACCCTGCCGCTGCGAAAAGGTGCACAAGCCCGAGGAAGTTGCCTTATCCTCACCCTTTGGAAAGACATCACAACGTGCTTTGACCGTGTCAGCCAGCGCTGGAACTCCAGACAAAAGCCCTCCAGCACTGAGAAAGGCCATACTCAGAACAGGTACAAAGTAACGGCCAATCCTTGCAAGATTTTGCATGGGCTGCCTCCTGAAGATGCGGGGTGAACTGTTCAATCAGACTGTAGGCCTCGGTTAGGGCGTGAGCAAGCCGCCCGAGTGGTTGAAGAGGACTCTCAGGGGCTGTGTTCACCGCAACCCGCTGCGCAGCATCACCACCATGCCCCAGAGTCCAAGGCCGGTGAGCAGAGGAGCGATCAGCAGCAGATCCACCCGGATGTTGGCCTCAGGCGTGATCGCCTGAACAAGGAACTCCCAGCAGGCGAAAGTAACCCAGGACAACGTATTGGCAATCAGGGGCCACCGGCTGCGGCCCAGGGCCCAGGCCGCCAGACCCCACAGCAGGGCCACAAGCAGGATGAGAAGTGGCTGCCCAATCAACAGGGACAGTGGTGCCGCCATCTCACCTGCCTTGACAGTGACGATGTCCTACACGGCTGGCTCGCCTGGGCTGGTCGGGCGGCACGCATTGAGAAGACAGTGAAAACCACTTCGAGAACTGACGGCTGCAAGGATGATCGATCGCCACAGCCAGACTCTGAATGATGGAAATCGCCGTCTTTGCAGTACAGGCTTGCTACCAAGATGTCGACTCAGCCATGCTTCTCCTCTCACTTCAGAGAGGAGAAGTCCTGATTTATTTTTTCTATTGACGGCAATCTCTCTTGGGTGACTTCACGATCGATACCACCCGGCCGTCGCCGACGGTAACCGACATGCAGGCCTTTGTGCCGGCATTCCACCACAGGGCCGATGAGCCAAGATTGCCGGAAAATTGATAGCCACGAGATTTCAGCTCGGACTCCGCTGAGGATCCCCTCACGCCAATCAGATCGCTCAGCTCAGCAACGGGGTGATCCTTCTTGCCGCAATCTGCCGATGGCGACTTCATAATCGATACCACCCGGCCCTCATCCACTGTAATGGAAGCGCAGGTTTTTGTCCTGCGATTCCACCACAAAGCAGACGAGCCGAGATTGCCGGTAAATTGATAGCCACGAGATTGGACTTCAGTTTCAGCAGAAGAACCCCGTGCTCCGATCAGATCTGTAAGGTCCGGCACGGTGCTTTGGGCGTGAGCCACAGAGGAAAGTCCGCAAAGTGCGGCAATGGCCAGAACAGAGGAGAAGCTGGCTGCTTTCATGAACACCTTTTTACAAGGTAAGCTTAGGTATTCAGAATTTATCTCGGATAGGCTCAGCGTCAATAGAGAATCCGAGGACTGATCGAAAACTTCACTCTTTGTCGGGTTAAGGTTCTTCAGTGCAATGCCCTGCCTCTGGTGTTCGCCTTGTCTTGAGAACCCGGCCACCTTACCCCTCGATACAGTCTGTATCGGCGTGACCCGTATCGGCGCGACCCGCTGCACGGCTGACGCAGAGAGTTCGCTTGTAAAGGCTTATTCCAGGAAGGCCGCAAGCGAGCAAATGCCGCATACCCTACCGTCGCGATGTCATCACCCAGTCGCTGAGGTTTGCCCATGAACGTTCTGTGGTTTCTCCTCGTCGGCGTGATCGCCGGCTGGCTGGCGGGTGTGCTCGTCAAGGGCGGTGGCTTCGGGCTGATCGGTGATCTGGTGGTGGGCATCATCGGTGCCCTGATCGGCGGTCTGCTCTTCGGTGGCCTTGCCGGTGCCGCTGGTGGGGGTGTGTTGGGCAGCATCCTGGTGGCCACCCTCGGCGCCGTGATCCTGCTGGTGGTGCTGCGGGTGATCAAGCGGGCCTGATCGGATCCGGCTGGCTACGGTCGTGAAAGGGGCTCCCTCGATCGCCAGCCCGGTGCCCCTCCACCGTCCCCACGCCGAACGACCATGAGCCTGGAAGACAAGATCAGGGCCTCCGCCAAGGACACCGAGGGCAAGCTCCAGGCCGCCGCCGGAGAGCTCACTGGTGACCAGACCATGAAGGCGGAAGGCGAAGCCAAGCAGCTGCAGGCAAAGGTGATGGGGGCTGCCGGCGACCTCAAGGACAAGGTTCAGGGTGCTGCCGGTGCGATCGGTGATGCCATCCAGGGACTTGGCGGGAAGGCCGACTAACCCATCCCTCATGGTCCGGTCGGTGGGAGCGGTTGATCCGGTCCAGTTCCTGCCGGCCGCACTGTTGGCGGCCGTCTTCGTCTGGTACATACGCGCCGCGGCAGTGCCTCCACCGCCGGAGCAGAGCGCCGCGAACTGTGCCGCTCCCTCCTACGCCAGTGACCAACTGGTGTGTGCCGATCCGGCTCTGCTGGCACTCGATCGCAGGATGGCGCGGCTGCTGGCTGCCGCCGGCTCGGCAGCACAGGCTTCGCAGCTGCACTGGTTTGAACCCCAGCAGGTGTGGTTCCGCAGGAGGAGCCGCTGTGCCTTCTCGGAGCGCCAGGCCGCCTGCCTGAGGGCCGCCTACAGCGAGCGGATCGCACTCCTCTCCGCACTGGATGGCCCGGCGGCTGGCCAGGGTCGCCCGGCACTCACGGCGATCTGCACCAACGCTCCCTGGGGCAACGGGCCGGTGCGCCTCTACGGCAGCCACGCGAGCCCGCTCACCATCGAGGACAGCCGCGGCAGGGCGCTCGTGGTGGCAGCTCCCTCCAGCCTCGGGATGACTGGAGGCCCTTTCTTCACATCGTCAGGAAAAACGAGGGGATCCGGCTGGAACCTCTCGAGGGCAGCGCGATTCGCTGCCGGTTCCTTCACGATCAGCGCCCAGGAGAGATGGCCCCGCCTGGGCATCCTCCACAGTGAATGGCCATGGCACCCTCCCAATGGCTTCCGCCGCAGACTTCAATGAAGCCCTGCGAAAGCAGGGCCTGCCCCCTGCCTACCGCTTCGAGGCCGAGGTACACCAGGCGCAGCTGGCACTGCCTGGCAGCCTCGATGCCCTGGAGGCCTTCCGTCGCAGCCTGCCGGCCCTGTTCGAGCCCTGCCGGATCGATCCGAACCGCGAAGGATTCGCCGCCATGGTGACCTCCCAACCCGAGAGCTTCGGGCTCACCGCCAGCGCCAGCGGTGATCAGATTCACGCGGTGATCCTGCAGGGCCTGGCGGCCGATCCCGATCTGGCCTTCCACCTGCTGCCCGCGGGCGAGGAACCTCAGGCGGCCGAGGGCATGCGGCTCTTCCCGCCGGAACAGGGCGAAACAGTGGAGGACTACTGGATCTGGACCGTGCGCTGCCCCGCATTCTTCCCCGGGCCCGCCTGGCTGCTGCAGCGCCGCGACGGACAGGAGCCTCCGTACACCTACGGCACTCTGTGATGGTCGGCGCCCTGCCCTTGCTGCCCCTGGCGGCCGGCATCGCAATGGCGGCTCCAACTCTGCAGGCCGAGCCACTCGCCAGCGCCAGCCCAACAGTGGTGCAATCGGTGCCGCCCGAGCCCCGATCCAACCCCGACCTCGAGGCGGCTCTGCGAGAAGTTCTTTTCCCGGTACGCATCGACGACGGCCAGGGTCATGGCCCTGATCCCGGCAGCGCCGAGGGCGAGTGGGTGAAGGGCAACAAGATCAAGGCCGAATGTGAGCGTCTGCCGGCTCATCGCTACATCTGGGACCAGGTGGATCTCAACGGCGATGGCAGGCCCGAGGTGGTGGCCCAGGTGCTGGGACCGATGGTCTGCGGCACCGGCGGCTGCCCGCTGCTGATCTTTCGCGAGCCCAGCCCAGGCCGCCTGCAGCTCATCACCCAGATCAGCCTGTTCAAGGATCCCCTGATCGTGACCGAGCGACGCCACAACCGCTGGAAGGACCTGATCACCCGGGTGCGGGTGGACGCCGGCACCGGCTACTACGCGGAGCTGCGCTACGACGGTCGCACCTATCCCACCAATCCCAGCGTGCCGCCGGCCATCCCCCTGCACCGGCCGGAAGCGGGCACCGCCTACCTGGAGTGGAACGACAAGGATCCCCGCGCCCACCGGCTGCCCTGCGAGGACCCACCCCAGAAACCGGGGCCCTGAGCACGGACGCCGGGAGTCAGATCCATGGTCCAGCCGTCACCGATCGCCATGCGCCCCGCGCGGCTCACCGTGATGCTGTGCGCCGGCTCGGCCTTGCTCACCCTCGTGCTCGCCCTCACCAGCGTTCCCAGCTGGCGGGGGAGTGACATCCCCTTCCTGCTGTTAGCCGTGAGTCCCTACCTGGCGCTGGCGGCGCTGGCCGCAAGACTGGGGCGTTCACGGCGGTGGGCCTGGAGTCTGTTGAGCTTCAGCGTGGCGCTCTCCCTCGCCGGAATGGGGTGCTTCGTGGTGGACAGCTGGATGTTCCACACCGTGGCCGAGTACCGGATGGTGCAGCGCTTCACCGTCATCGTGGTGCCGCTGCTGCAGTTGGCAGTCGTCGCCCCCATCGCGCTGATCACCCTGGTGAGGTGCCAAGGTCTGTAAACGTCACCCACGTAGGTTGCTCTGGGGTTGCTCATTCTCACCAACAGGGATCACAAGCCTGACGTCGCTTCTGCCTTCAGGACTGGATGGCCTCCCCACGGGTGAGCTCGCACCACTTGGCTGCGCCCCCTTGGTTGGCAGATCAAAAAAGCCCATCAACCGTGACATGGTGAGTGACTACCTGTGACTCGGCTGCCCTCTGAGATGGCAACAGAGGGTCCCTAGGTCCCGGGGCTCAGATCTCCGAAGCGGTGCAGCCGCGGGTGCCCTGCAGCTTACGGGCCAGGGCTAAGGCCTTCTCGACGGTGATCATTCGCAGCTTCCTGACGGGCTTGCCGCGGAAGCCGAGGTGCTCGATGGCCAATGGAGTGGCGCCGAGCTTCTGGAGGCCGGGCTGATAGCGGTGTGAGGTGGTCTGGTATTTCTGGACAGGCTTCCTCGTTAACCTCTGAGGCTGGGCACTGCCCTTGAGAGGAGGGCTCCCACCCATCAGCAACAGCCGTCATACAGTCCAGAGCTCAAGGACAGGATTAACAATCCTCACCCGGCTCGGTGACAGTGACCGTACGCATGCCTTATTTCTGGCAAAACGTACGAATCAATTGGTGCTGGCTTGATGGACTCTCGGAGGCATGATGCAGCCGACACGCGCACCCACTGGGGGGAGCACAAGCGACCGCAACCTTTCAGCCTTCCTGAGATCTGCTGGGATCAACTGATAGCCCATGCTGCTGCCGCGGGCATGAACCGCAGCGACTGCATCGGGCTGAGCCGAAATGCTCAATTGAGATCAAGCTCCTCCTGAAGTGCAAAGAGTGCGTCATAGAGAGGTATCAGCCTGGCCAAGAGCTCTTCCTGCTGCTCGGCGGAGCAACCTCTTCTTGCCGCCTGTACAGCAAGTGGTCGGATCTGAGTCTGGAGCTGAGTAATACGTTCGTGATAGGGCAGCATGACGGAGAGGATAACTAATAATCAACTTAAGTATTGTCAGTTACCCATCATCGAAGGCCCAGGAATACCCTCCTCAAAAAGCGGGGGAGCGGAGTCAGATCTTCTTGCACTTGGCGACACTCAATAGCAGGTCGTTGATGAAACCTTCGCACTTCACCCTGGGCACAGTTCGCTACTAAAGCTTGAAGACCAAAAAGGTCATTCAGAACGATTCTCCGGTACGCATTGGCGATAGACCTCCATCGCGGATGGCGGCAAGCACGATATTGGCACAAGCTTCAGCATCAGACAGGGCATCATGGTGCTTCAGGCTTAGGTTAAGCCGCTCACAGACATTCGGCAGCTTTGTTGGACGGATGTCCCAAGTCTTCCGGGCAAGCTGGACCGTGCAGAGGTATGGGTGCGGCGGAGCCATTATATTCGCCTTATGACAACAAGCCTGCAACACACTTTTGTCAAAGGTTGCATTGTGAGCTGCGATGAATTGAGCTCCATCGAGGCATTGCTCTAGCTGCGGCCATAGTTCGCCAAAGGGAAGAGCATTAGCGACCTGGGACCACCCAATCCCATGGATGCGAGTGAAAACGAATGTTTTGCGAGGCGGGCGAATCAGGTGGTACTCACGATGAACAATCGAGCCCTCCTCGACTCGCACGAGTGCAATCGAACAGGCACTGTCCCTCCCGTGATCAGCAGTCTCAAAATCGAGTGCTACAAAACACTGCTTGCTAACTCCAGCATCGCCCAGCATTGGCGACATGGAAATGCCATGAAGAGGCCTAATGCAAGCACGAGGGTCATTTACAGCTCTTTCCACACTATTGACCTCCTGCCCTTCCAGGACTATTCTTTCTGCTTCATTTTGGGCCAATGCTTTATCGGCCTTCATCAGGAAGGTTCTTTCGTCAGGCTCAATGGCAATGCTGCCCCATCGCCGGCGATATTCCCACAGCTCCTCGTAGAGAGCAATGGCTTCATCCGGCCAGCCCAGGCCCTTGAGTTCCATGCTTCGACATGCCATGTCCATGAGAGGTTCGGCTCGTTTTGTGTGGCAATGATCGCTGTAGTTGCTCGCCATAGGACAATAAACTATTTACCTTCCGGCCCTCTCCTTGGAATTCCAGGCGCTGTTGAAATATCAGACAACTCATTTAGCTGCCATATGACTGACATGAAATTGTGGACTTAACGATGGGGGAGAATCAATTTCCAACTGGTCGATTTGCACACGCTCATTCTTTATCGCGCTGGCAGGCAATGCATCCCCCAAGTGGGGGATTTGCTTGAAGATGAGACCACCTACGGGTGTTCTCGCCGTGGCAAGGGTGCTCCATCCTATGGACTCAGAAGACTGCTGGGTTGCCAATTGTTCTCAAGGATGGCATGGCTAGGTATGCTCATGCGAGGCGCCCCCACGTATGGATCTGACCCACCTCCTGCAAAAGATTCCGGCACTTCTGGAGGAGTACCGCACGCTCCTGGAGGGAAAAACAATCGTGGCGTGCCTCGGCAATACGAGGTGGTTAGGTGCCTTCATCTGCATCAACCCGATCACCGAGCATGTGGTAGGTGCCTCAACCACCGAGGACGAGGGGTATCAGCACGTGCTGCAGCACCAGCCGGACTTCCTGCTGGTGAGCGAGACCCTGCACGAAGGAGCGGGAGTGTCTCTGGTGCGGCGTGCCGAACGGCTCAGGCCAGAGACAAGGACAATCCTGATCACGAACCGTGAATCCACAGCCGTGATCGGCGAAGCCCTGGAGGCAGGCTGCGATGCGATCTGCTTTGAGACAGAGGACTTCACGCCTGTTTTCCGGATCGTCGCCGGTGGTGGCGTCTACTACCCGAAGGAGGCCGCCGACGTCCTGCGCCAGCAACGCCGTCGCAGTGAGGAAGCAGCCACGATCGAGCAGCTTACCGATCGGGAGGTCGAGGTGCTCACAGGAGTGATGCTTGGGCTCTCGAACCGCAACATCGCTGAACGCCTTTATGTCTCCCCGGAAACGGTGAAGACCCATGTCGGCAATGTGATCAGCAAGCTGCAAGCGCGCGACCGCACCCATGCCGCCGTCCTGGGCATCGCACTGGGGATCGTCTCCTTGGAAGCGGCACTGAACACTGGCCCTGCCTTCAGTCTCTGGGGCAATCCCTCGTCTTCAGGAGCCCTCAGAAAGGCCCTAAATTCTGGCTAATAAGGCTCGCCGGCTCTCGGGATGGGGGCAATCAGAGGGTTGGGAAGGTGCCGATGCAGGCCATTGCAGCACAAGTTCCCCCGACTGGGGGAAGCCGAAGTAGCCCCGCCGTGAGGATGGTGAAGAGGTCGAGGGAGCGATCCCTAGAGCCTCTACAACAATGACCTACCTCACTTCACGTGGAATTGACCACGTTCAAGCCCGGCTTCTCAAGCAGCATGGTGTCTTGATAGAACCAATACCAACCATTGATCAAATGGTGGCAGAGTTTCTTCGCCAGCATGATGTTCACGTTCTTCCGCCGGCTTGCAACAGGACTGGTGACGCCTTGGCTGGAGCCTTTTTTGGTGCAGCTGGACCTGCGGCTGCATTTGGCGGAGCACACCTGAGAAACCAGGAAAAGATCGCGGCATTACAGGAATGGACAAGCTGGAAGCAGTGGGCTCTATCCCATGCCGAATGGCCTGACTTCAAGCATGAGATTACCCGCCGCTATGAAGACAACAAAGCAAAAATGGAAGACCTGCTAGCCAACCCCAGGTTCATACAAGAGTATAAAGAAGCGAAAGCATGCAGCGACAAATCAAATAAGGAGACCAACCAGAAGTTGGTTCTTATTCTTGCCATTGTCATTCCTAGTCTGCTTGGACTAGCAGTATTGCCGGACTTCCTCTCCCGGTTTACCCAGTCAGAAACTCCGGCCATCCAAAGGGAGTACTGATCCAACTTTGTTTGTCGGGCCGGTCTGAATACAACACTCGTGATGGGGAATAAGGACGCCGCGATTCGTTTCTGAGGTGGCGCATCGACTGGTATCGGAGGCCCGACAAGACTTCCTAACAGCACCAACCTCAACACTTGAGCGGCTGCCTGATGCCGGCAGCTATCGCGTTGAGGGGTTAGCCAACGGCAACGAACTCGGAGCTATTGACCACCAGTGATTGATGATAGCCAGATCAAGCTTGAGCAAGTCCTCAATGGCATGAATCAACACCAAGCCATTGCACCTAATGGCTATATGAAGGGGCAAGGCATGCACTCTGTATTCTTCGAGAATATTCAGGTGCTTGAGTCGCCGACCATCCATCATCTGATCCAACTGGATAGCGATCGCCGAAACGTGATGGGTTTCTTCCGCCTCGGCAGCCCACGGAAGCTGTGGGCCGTGAGCACTTCCGCTGGTGAGGCAGGGGCAGCTTGAGCCCTTCCTGGCGCTGGATTCGGTACCTCCGCCTGTGATTGACAATTTGCCCACAGACACCGGTGGAGCTACTCAGCCGTTGGCTGGAGGGGGGCCGCAAGGCCGACGACTAACAGACAGAGTGCCGCTGAGGACTACAGGCGCAGGTGTCTGCGGCTCCAGCCAGTGATGGTGGCCTCCACGTTCTCAAGGTGCCACTGCAGCGGGCCCCGGCCTTGGGTGCACCCCCAGCGGCGGTAGTGCTTCCCCGGGGTGAGTACACCCCGCAGCCGCAGCTGGCGCAGGGTTTCACGGCTCATCCCCAGCACCTCGCAGGCTGTGGCGGTGCTGACCCAGGCCCGCTGGCGGGATGTCGTTGTTGGGGTGTCCATCAGCCTCCTGCCACCGGAGCCCGACAGCGCTTGAGGGTGTCGATCAACCAGGAGCGGTGGTAGCTCTTGACCTGGCGGGGAGCACCATCGATGTTTTGCTGGCAGCGGTAGGACTCGCGGTAGTCAGACCACCGGTTCTTGTTCGCCTTGCACATCGCTGGGGCAGTGACGTCGCCATTGGTGAAGCGCCGTGAGGTCGGTGTCCCGTTCCAGGAACGGGAGACGAAGGAGAGGTGATCCATCAGGACGAAGGGCGTTGGTGGGCCGGGGCAGCTCGTTGTTCTGCTCATCGATCTGGAGGAGGTGTCACGACGAAGGGAGCCCCACCGGCGGCAGTGCCGGCATCGGAGCGGAGGACGTTGGTGGCTGTGGCCGGGGGCAGCCGCGGCGGGACAAGCCCGGCGATCACCAGCAGCAGGGTGCTCAGCTGGAACACCAGAACCAGCAGCAGCAGCCGGTGGATGTACCGCAGGCTGCTCACCGTGACGGTGGTGGTGGGCCGGCGGGTGCGGCAGAAGGCCGGCAGCTGGGATTTGCCCCTCTGGGGCCTGCCTCCTTGGGGCCGGCCGCCGCCTACGCCGCCGCGGACGCTGTGGAGGTGGGCCATCAGAACGGTGCCTCCTCGTCGACCTCGGCGGCCCAGCCGCTGGAGCCGGTGCCGGCGGGAGCACTGACCGTGGAGTAGCCATCCAGCTCATCGAAGCCGGCGGTGGGATCCACCTGTTCGTAGGGCACGAACTCGACCACCTGGACGGCCCTGGGCTGGAAGGTCATGCCGCAGCCGTTCTCGCCGTCCCAGTCGTAGATGTCGAAGGCGACGATCACCTGCGAGCCGTTGCCGATGGCGGCCCCATCCCAGGGCTGCCTTTTCGCGTCGACGATGCGGGGTCCTTCCGAGAGGGAGCCGTCGCGCCGCTGGAACTGGGGGATTTTGAAGCGCACCACTGTGAGCTCGCTGGGCTTGTCCTTGTCGGCCTTCCAGGGGAAGCCCTTCTCCGCCCGGCGCTTACGGCTGCCATGCAGGGCGATGAACTGATCCTCCATCGCCAGCAGGAAGGCCTGGGCCTTCTCGTCACCGTTGGGGAGCAGCAAGTCGGCCGTCCAGGCCTTGGGTTTGCTCTTGTCGAGCTGATGCCTGGGGGTGATCAGGTGGGCCCAGCGCACTTCAGCGAGGGGCGTGCGGAAAATGTCTTTAGCCATGGGATGAATCGGTGGAAATCTGGTGTTGATCGAAGGGGGGAAGGGGCGGCAGGTCAAAGCGCTCGCGCAGCAGGTGATGCACCGCTCCGCTGGCGGAGAGGTTGCGGGCCTCCATCAGCTCGCGGATGCGCAGGTAGACGTCGGTGCGCACCTGGGTCTGGATGAAGTGGCGGCCGGCCAGTGAGCGCGGCTGCTCGCCGTAGCGACGGGGCGGCCTGGGGCGATGGCTGCTGCTCATGGGGCCGGCGGCGAGGGAACCCTCTCCAGCGCCTGGTCCTGGCATTCCTCGATGAAGCGCTCAAGGAAGTCGCCGTGCTGGCGCAGGGTGATGCGATCACCGATCGAGCGGGCACTGCGCGGCACCTGGAAGTGCTCCCGGAACGCATGGGTCAACTCCCGGCGGGAGGCCTGCGGCAGATCCAGCACGCGGCGGTGGTAGCCGCTGATCTCCTCGGGCGTCAGGGGAACCAGGGCCGGATCGCTGTCTGCATCGGGGGTGCCAGCACTGCTGGCCTGGGGCTGAGAGAGAGCCTGGCTCTGCTGGTCTGGTGCTTCCGCTTCACCATCGGGCTCCGGCCGATCCGCAGGCAACTGCGGATCTTCAGGGTTAGCCGCTTGAAGCCGATCTGCAATAGGACAGGACTCTGCAGCCCTAGCCATTTCTGACACAGGAATGCCCAGCAGCATGGCCAGCATCAAGCCGGTCATGTCCGCCAGCTCGCCGGGTTCGTCAGCCCAGGCCTCGCTGCTGAGCTCAGCGCCGGCGGCATGCCTCACCGTGACCTGCAGCCTGGGCCGGCCGTGCTGCTCGCCCAGTTGGGCGAACCAGCCGATGCCCTGGCGAAAAGCAGGGCGGGCTGCCTCCGCGACGGCGCCCAGATCGCAGGAGGAGATGGCGGACACCTCGGCCTGAAAGCAGGCCAGGGCGTGGGTGAGTTGTTGCTCGGGGGTGGCGTCGGCCAGGACGGCCGGCGGCGCCTCAATGCCGGCCACTGGAGACCTGGGGGGTGGAGCCATGACGGATCGAATCGGGCGGTTGCCCGCTGATCCGAAAATTAGCACTGTTCACTGATAGCCGCACTCACAGCGGCTGTTAATTCCTAGCAATCAGGCTGTGACTGGCTTCTTGCCTTTGCGGCCGCTGGGCTTGGTGCCCTTTCTGTTGGCCGCCTCCCACTGGTCCAGCCAGCGCTTGGGCAGGTACTGGTCGCCCTCGATCCACAGCGGGGCCAGCTCCTCCGGTTTGTAGTCGCCGAAGCCCGTGAGCACGGCAAAGAAGCGCTTGCGGTGCTCTTCGCTGGCCTCGACCGCCAGGGAGTTGAGGGCGTCGCTGGGCTCCAGCCCGCATTCGTCGACAACGCGGCGCATCTGGTTGCGCCACTTGGACGAGAGCTCGGTGGCCTTGCGCTGACCAACGGTCGGCGCCGGGGTGGTACGGAAGGCCTCCGGCACCTCCCTCAGGCCGCAGTAGCAGGCCCACAGTTCCAGTGGCGTCCAGGCCGGGCATTCGTCGTCGCCCAACGGGATGGCATTCTCGAGCTTCTCTTTGATCGCCTGGGTCTTGACCGGGCCCCAGTCCTTCTCGGCGATGCGGCGGTTCAGTTCGCCCAGCTGCCAGAAGGCCTTCTGGCGCAGCTCGCCGGCCTTGCCCTGCTCGATCACCGAGAGGTTGCCGTAGGAGATCGCATCGAAGCCGGCCTCTTCCGCCCAGCTGCAGGCGGTGTACTGGGTCCAGCCGTTGGTTCTTCGCCAGTTCAGCAGCATCCGACCGAACGCTGCGCGGTTCTCCTCCTGGCGCTCAAGCAGCTCCGCGTAGGTGATGGCCACGTTCAGGATCCTGAATGGGATTTCCCGAACCATACGGCAAACTTGGCACTCCTAGCCACGTCCTGACACCTCTTGGCATATCAGGCCTGATCTTGTCCGAGCCTCTGCTGGATCTGCTTGGCAAGCTGCCCAGTGATGATCCTCCCTGTCGCTGCCTGGAATCTCAGAGCAAGGGTGTAGGGGAGCTCGCCCGGTTGGGTCTTTGCGAGACGCCACAGCCGCTGCTGCACTTCTGCCGGATCCATCAGTGTCCCAGCGGCACTTGCCTCGGCGCGCCAAGCAATTGCTCGGCTTCCTCCGCAGAGCGACAGGCCGCGGCCAGCCCCCCGAGCTGCTGCACCAGCCGGAGAAACGCCCGTTGCTCCGGGCTGAGCACGCCCTGGGCTGTCTTGACCTCCAGGGCCACAAACTGAGCGAGCCGCTGGCCGACCAGCTCGGGCGTGATCTCAAGGGAGCGCAGACCGATCAGGTCGCTGCTGCCCTTGCACAGCCCAAAGCGCACGAAACGGCCCTGCTGATCGACCAGGGCGCCGGTGTTGTTGCGCCAGAGGCGCACCGCTCCGCGGCCACAGGCCAGGCGGATGCGCTGCTGGATCTCGTGTTCGCTGGGTGAGGAGGAGGCCATGCCTCCTGTTGCCGGGCTGGTTGTCAGCGATTGGTAGGTATTGGCTGTCTTGCCAATACCTGACAGGTATTCGCTGAATT